>JACQOL010000144.1 GCA_016202555.1 Chloroflexota bacterium
CCGAACCAGAGCAGGCCGGCGCCCAGCATCACCAGGGGAATATTATGTGCCTCCATAGGTTCCTTCTCCCGAAAACCCTTACGCGGGCCTAAGAGCAGAGCTAAAGCTAGAGCCGAGACCCCGGCATTGATGTGAACCACGGTACCACCGGCAAAGTCAAGAGCTCCCAGCTTAGCCAACCAGCCACCACCCCAAACCCAGTGCGCCACCGGAATGTAGATAAAGGTCAACCACAAAGCAGAGAAGATGAGCAGAGAACTGAACTTTATCCTGTCAACGACGGCTCCCGTGAATAAGGCAACGGTAATAATGGCAAACATCGCCTGAAATATCATGAAAGCCAGATGAGGAACGGTAGTAGCATAGACCGAAGACGGCTCCTGTCCCACATTATTGAGACCAAAGAAGTCCAGACCGCCGATGATGCCGGCTTTATCAGGGCCGAAGCTTAAGCTGTAGCCGTAAAGCACCCACAGGATAGCAACCAGTCCAAGCATGGCAAAGCTCATCATCATTGTGGAAAGGACATTTTTCCGCCGCACCATCCCTCCATAGAAAAGAGCCAGCCCTGGCGTCATTAGCATGACCAGAGCTGAAGAAACTAACATCCAGGCAGTATCACCAGAATTAATGGGCAATAGTCCACCTCCCAAGCCTTTTTACACTTATCCTAGCCCATTTTTATTTCCAGTATGTTACAGATATGTTACAAATATGTTACGAACAAGCTAAACAGACGGCTTTTCAGGAGTATCTTATCAGCAGCAGAAGCCAACTCAGGGCAACCACTATCAGCGTCGCCGGGACGGCGTATTTTAAGAACCTGCTCCAGCTAATGGGATAACCTTCCTTCTCAGCAATCGCCGTGCCGACGACATTAGCTGAGGCGCCGATTGGGGTAGCGTTACCACCGATGTCTGTCCCTAAAGCCAGCGTCCAAGCCAGTGTCGATACTGGCAGGCCTGTTGTCCGAGCTAAATTTGAGATTACCGGTACCATAGCGGCGGCAAAGGGGATATTATCAACGAAAGCCGAAGCAAAGGCAGAAATCCAGAGGATAATTGGTATCACCAGAATGATGTTACCCCCGGATGTCTCGCTAATATACTGAGCTAACACCTTGAGAAGTCCAGTTTCCTCTAGCCCGCCGACGACTATAAACAGCCCGAAAAAGAAAAGCAGAGTCTGCCAGTCTACCCCCTTCATAATGTGTGATATATTCTTGAAGGCTACCAGCAGAGTAAGCACAGCGGCAATAACACCAATCAGGGCTACTGATAGCCCGGTGGCGGCATGGCTAACTATTAAAACTATCACCAGAGCAAAGATAGCCGTGTTGAGTTTAAAAAGAAGTGGGTTGGTGATTGCTTCTTCAGGCTCGGGATAATGGTTGGGGGAGGTATTTGGTTCACCCTGGGCGGCGGCGATGGTTTTACGAAAGACAAGATAGAAGAAGCCCAAGCTTAACAGCATCCCAGCCCAGGCAATGAAGCCGGCGTTAACGGCAAAGTCCATAAAGGTGTAACCAAGAGCCGTACCGATAATGATATTGGGTGGGTCACCACTCATGGTGGCAGCCCCGCCGACATTAGACGCAAAAATCATACTAATTATCATCGGCACCGGGTCAAATTTAAGCAGGTGAGCCAGCTCAATCATTACTGCCGTCAAGAATAATAATACGGTAATGCTACTAATAAACATTGATAGGAAGCCCGAGAGCAGCATAAAGGTAATTAGAATCGGGATAACCTGGTAATTAACCAGTTTCGCCACCAGGAGGCAGAGCCAGCGGAAGAAGCCCACTGCTCCCAGTCCCTCGACCATGACCATCATGCCGCCAATAAAGATGATAGTCTGCCAGCTGACTCCGTGGGATTCGATATGCTCTTTTCCCGATATCCAGAATCGGAGCTCACCAATCTGCCCAAGATTCAAAACGTTGGAGATTGCCTCTGGGCTTTTCATAATGACGAGAAAGACGATAAAAATAGTGAGGGCGGCACCAATAAGGGCCGGGACAACCCGATGCACCTTACCAATGATGATAGCAATAAACATCACCACGAAGATGACTATCGCAAGAAGTTGACTCAATTCAAGCAGTTTTTGAATCCTTCCCTAATAAGAGCTGGTTTACTTTGCTATCGCTACCATTATAGATATAGAAGGCTGGAGAGTTCTCCAGCCTTCTCGCGAAACATTTCAGGAAGTGAATCTAAAGTTCCTTTGAGGCTAAAGCCGGACTGACCAATTCTTCAGCAGGATAGGCTTCTATACCATGTTCGGGGACATCCAAGCCATGCAGCTCTTCTTGCCGGCTGGCACGAAGCCCTATTGTCTTCTTGATTATCCAAAAGGTAACCAACATAGTTATTCCCACCCAGGCAACTAACGCTCCAATATCAACTAGCTGGAGCAGTAATTGACCAACTTCACCAGTGATAAGTCCTTTGACTCCCAGGTAAGTGCCATCGGAGAAGATGCCCACTGTCAGCAATCCCCACAACCCGCCACCGAAATGGACAGGGACAGCCCCAACGGCATCATCTACTTTCAGTACCTTCTCAACAAAATAACTGGTAAACATCAGTACCGGTACCGCCGTAGCACCGATTACTACCGCAGCCCAGGGAGCGACGAAGGCACAGGGAGCAGTTATCGCTACCAACCCAACCAAACACCCATTACAACCAGCGGTTATGTCCATCTTACCCGTGCGGGCAAAGACCCAGTAGAGAGCCACCACAGCCCCGGCAACCCCGGCCAGGAAGGTATTAACGGCGATGACCGAGATACGTAAATCAGTTGCCGCCAGAGTGCTGCCCGGGTTAAAACCAAACCAGCCGAAGAAAAGTATAAACGTTCCAATAACGACAAAGGGGAGGTTATGCCCCTTGATGGCATTGGGAGTGCCATCTTTATTAAACTTGCCGATTCTTGGTCCGACCATAGCGGCACCAATCAAAGCGGCCAGTCCGCCTACCATGTGCACAACCCCCGAGCCGGCAAAATCCCTAGCTCCATTTGCACCCAGGATGGACAGCGTGCTCAGCCAGCCACCTCCCCATATCCACTTGCCATAGATGGGATAAACAAGAGCACCAATGATAAAGGCATAAGCCAGGTAAGCGGTTATCTTCATTCGCTCAGCCACTGCCCCGGCTACTATGGTACAAGCAGTGGCGGCAAAAACCATCTGGAAGAACCACATCATTATTGTCGAGACATCGTAGCTAGCTCCGCTCAGAAAGAAACCGGAAAATCCGATAAAGCTATTGCCCACATCCAGCCCGGGATAGAGCTTGGAGCCACCGTACATCAGGGCGAAACCGAAAGCCCAGAAACCCAGAGAGGCGATACAG
>JACQOL010000146.1 GCA_016202555.1 Chloroflexota bacterium
GCTAAGGGGAGACCTGACATGAACCTTATCTATTCCGGCAGCGATGATTTCCTTGGCCTTTGTCTCATTAATTTCTTCATTGCGGTCAACAATGGTTTCACCACTTTTGGGGTTAACCACTTTACTAGCCGCCAAGCGACTGATGATACGCTCAGCAAACGATGGGAGCATTTCTCTTTCTTTTGCTTCTTGCGGTTCTGATATCCAGATACCATCCATCGTATCACAATCTTCCTCAAGGGTAAGAACACCATGGGCGGTATCAACAAGGCGTCTGGTGAGATAACCGCTCCCTGATGTTCTCAGTGCGGTATCAGCTAACCCCTTACGGGCGCCATGAGTAGAGATAAAATACTCCAGAACGCTTAAGCCCTCGCGGAGACTTGCCTTGATGGGAAACTCAATTATTTTACCTGAGGGATTAGTCATCAAACCCCGTATCCCGGCCATCTGTGTAATCTGAGAAATATTCCCCTTGGCTCCTGATGTGGACATCATGTAGATACTCCCGTAGTGGTCAAGGCTCTCGGAGAGAGCATTTTTAATCTTGTCCGTGGTTTCGGTCCAGATATCGATGACACCCTTATACTTTTCGTCCTCAGTAATCGAGCCGCGGTGGTATTGGTTTTCAATGAGGGCAGTCTTGGTCTCGGCTTCTTCTAGCAGCTGGGGCTTACTGGTAGGTACCTTAATATCACTCATTGCAATAGAAGTCCCTGATTGAGTGGCATAGTGAAAGCCCAGTTGCTTGATGCTGTCCAGAACCATCGCCATATCCTCGTCGTTTAGAAGCTTAGCACAATCGCTTATTATTTGTTTTAAGCTTGGTTTGTCAGTTACTTTATTGTAGAAGTCTAGCTCTGGGGGTAAAATCTCGTTAAAGAGAATACGGCCGATGCTAGTCTTTATTCTTTGCCCCGGTTTTTCCTGCTCCCTAACCTCAATCTCAGCCCTTAAATCAATGGCATCAAGTTCATAGGCGAGTTTTGCTTCCTCGAAGCTACCGAAGATTGAGTTTTCTCCTCTGGCTCTAGGGACGATAGTAGTCAGATAATAGCAACCGAGGACTATATCCAGGGTTGGGGTTACTATTGGCTCACCACTGCTTGGTAGCAGAGTGTTGTGAATGCTAAGCATTACCTCCCTGGCTTCTTTCACCGCCGCTTTAGAAAGAGGGATATGGACTGCCATCTGGTCACCATCAAAATCGGCATTGAAAGCGGTACATACCAGAGGGTGGAGCTGAATGGCGCTACCATCGATTAGTACTGGCTCAAAAGCTTGAAGGCTAAGTCGGTGCAGGGTAGGCGCCCGGTTAAGTAATACCGGGCGTTCTTTAACTACTTCCTCAAGTATGTCATACACCTCTGGCGTGGCTCTCTCTACCAGTCGTCGGGTACTCTTAATATTGTGAGCCAGACCTTTCCCCATCAGCCGGTGCATAACAAAGGGCTTAAACAGCTCCAGAGCCATCCGTCTGGGTAGACCACATTGGTTGAGCTTGAGGTCAGGACCAACAACAATAACCGAGCGCCCGCTATAGTCAACCCGCTTGCCCAGTAGATTCTGGCGGAAGCGCCCCTGTTTGCCCCGTAGCATATCGGAGAGTGATTTCAGTTTGTGCTTACCGTTGGTAGAAAGGGCTGGTCCTCTTCTGCCATTATCAATAAGGGAATCAACCGCTTCCTGGAGCATCCGTTTCTCGTTGCGGACAATAATTTCTGGTGCTCCTATTTCCATCAAATGGCGTAACCGGTTATTGCGATTGATAACTCGCCGGTACAGGTCATTAATGCTACTGATAGCAAATTTACCCCCATCGAGTGGCACCATAGGTCTGAGGTCAGGGGGCAGGACGGGCAATATTGTTAAAATCATCCACTCTGGTTTGCTACCACTGTTACGGAAGGCTTCAGTTACCTGTAGTTGCTTGTTAGCCTTCTTGCGGCGTTGACCGGAATTAGAATGGCCTTCCTGGAGCAATTCATTACGTAATTCATTTAGGTTAATTCCCTTAATCAGCTGGTAAATAGCCTCAGCTCCCATCCCTGCCTCAAAGACCTGCTCATACTTTTGTTTCAGCTCTTGATACTCATTATCAGTAAGTAGCTGTCGTAATCTGAGGTCTTTTAGCTGGTCCACCTCGGTGTTCAGCTGCTCTTCAAGCTGTGCCTTTTCCTCTTCCCAGGTTCGCCGTAGCTGATTTATTTCTTCAACTGATGCTTCCCCCATCTCGGAGATTTTAGCTTCCAATGCCGTCTGGCTCTCAGCTATTTTCCCTGATGACTTCTCCTGTAGTTCTCCGATTGCTTTCTGGCGTGCCTCTTCATCTATGGCGGTGATAATATAATGGGAGAAATAGAGCACACGCTCCAGGTTTCTTGGTGATAAGTCAAGCATTAATCCCAGCCGGCTGGGTACCCCCTTAGCAAACCAGATGTGGCTCACCGGACAGGCTAGTTCAATATGCCCCATCCGCTCTCGGCGTACCTTGGATTGAGCTACCTCGACACCACAC
>JACQOL010000147.1 GCA_016202555.1 Chloroflexota bacterium
GAAACCCGGCTGGCATCAATAGCACTGAGAGCTATCTTAAAACCTTCTCCCTCGTTACCCAGCCGGTTTGCTTCGGGTACAAAGCAGTCGGCAAAGATTAGCTCGGTGGTTGATGAGGCCCGGATACCTAACTTACTCTCGTGCTTACCCACCGAGAAACCGGGGGTGCCTTTCTCAAAGATAAAGCTGGCAATACCACGATGCCGTAGTGACTTATCCAGAGTGGCAAAAACCAGGGCGATGTCAGCCTCAGCCCCGTTAGTAATAAAGATTTTAGTGCCGTTAAGTGTGTAACCACCGTTTCCCCGATTGGCGGTCATTGCTAAGGCAGCAACATCACTACCAGCCCCGGCTTCGGTCAGGGCAAAACAACCCAGTTTCTCCCCTTTAGCGATTGGCACGACAAAGCGCTGCCTTTGCTCTTCATTACTAAACTGATACAGGGGATAGCCAACCAACCCGGCACTGGCGAAGAGAATGGTATCAATCGCAGCACAAACGCGTGACAGCTCTTCATCAACAATAACTTCTCCCATTCTGCCGGCACCGCTGCCCCCATATTTTTCAGGGAAAGCAACACCAGCCAAACCAAGTTTAGCCATCTGCTTAATTTGCTCAGCCGGGAAACTGGACTCCTCATCAATCCGAGCGGCGATTGGCTCAAGCTCTTTCTCAGCAAAATCCCTCACCATCGCCTTGAGCATTGTCTGCTCTTCAGTCAGCCTAAAGTCCATCCTTACCTCCTAAAGAAACTCTTGCCAGGTAATTAAAGCTGTTTAGTTGATGGGTTGATGACTTTTAGGGCAGCCGAGCGAGGATTAGTTTTTCTCAGCGCCAGGTCATCAACCAGCTTATCCAGGTAATCTCGGTCAATTCTCTCAACATAAGTAAGCAGAGAGCTTTCAATAGCCATCATCAATTCAAGCCTGGCTCTTTCTTTACGGCGCTTCTCCATCTCGGTACCTGAAATGAGGAACTCTCGATGCCGCAACACTTCCCTGGCCAATTCTTCAATACCCTTACCGGAGATTGCCTCGGTCAAGATGATGCCTGGTCGCCACTCATCGGGAAGATAAGTCTTCATCTCAAGCATACCTTCCAGTCCATTTCTGAGAGTTTCGGCACCATCTCTATCTGTCTTATTGATGACAAAAATATCAGCCACTTCCAGAATGCCGGCTTTCATTATCTGAATTTCATCGCCCATGCCGGGAGTCAAGACGACAATCGCCGTATCAGCCACCCGAGCAATATCAATATCCCCCTGTCCCGAGCCTACTGACTCAACAAAGATGATGTCCTTACCCATCGCATCCATCACATGAATTGTGTTCAGCGTCGCCCTGGATAATCCCCCCTTCCAACCCCGGCTCGCCAGGCTACGGATAAAGATATCTTTATCCACACCCTGACTTTGCATCCTTACCCTATCCCCCAGTATTGCCCCACCACTAAAAGGGCTGGTGGGGTCGATGGCAACAACGCCAACTTTCATCTTTTCTCTTCGGAAGACAGGAATTAAACTACCCAGCAGTGTGCTTTTCCCGGCGCCAGGGGCACCGGTCACGCCAACGATATAGGCTCTTCCGGTATGAAGGTAAATACTCTCCAGAAGCTCAATAGCATCCGGCACTTCATCGTCAATACCTCGCATCAGCCTGGCTGCCGCTTGAAGGTCGCCTGCTAATATCTTATTCAGCTTATTTGCCAGATTCATTTTCGCCTCAACAAAAGTTAATCCTGTTGACGAGGCTTTACCTTCTGTTGCGTCCACTTTACTATTTCCTCAAGTGATGTACCCGGCAGGAAGACTTGCTTGATGCCAGCTTCCTTAAGCCGGGGAATGTCTTCTCCAGGGATAATACCACCGACAACAACGGCAATATCAGCACAGCCTTTTTCGTTTAACTGTTTCACTACCTCAGTGAAAAGATAGAGATGAGCCCCGGAAAGACAGCTAAGACCAACCAGGTCAACATCCTCCTGAATAGCCGCATCAACTATCTGCTCCGGTGTCTGATGTAAGCCGGTATAGATGACTTCAAAGCCGGCATCACGATACCCCCGGGCAACAATTTTTACCCCGCGGTCATGACCGTCCAGGCCCGGTTTAGCAAGCAGTAATCTTAATTTCCTCTCCGGATTCATTCCATCTCCCGAACCGTCCATAATAGATTTTTATTAATAGAACTTGGGGTCTTGATATTCACCGAAGACCTCCCGGTAGACATCGCAGATTTCCTGCTCAGTAGCATACTCCTTAACGGCTTCAAGGACATAGGGCATTAGATTTTTATCAGTTTTACAAGCAAGACGAAGATTGTTTAAGGTTTGGGTTACCTTCCGGTTATCCCTGAATCGCTTAATTTCTTTTAGCCGCTTAATTTGTCCAACTTCCACCTTTTCATCTATCTTGAGTAAGGCAACGGGGGCTTCCTCATCAGTAACATATTTATTTACTCCCACCATCACTTTTTCTCCCTGTTCAAGCTGCTGCTGGAAATGATAGGCAGCATTGGCAATTTCAGTCTGGGGAAAGCCCCGGTCAATCGCCACCAGCATACCTCCCATCTTATCTATCTTTTCGATATACTCCCAGGCCTTTTCCTCTATCTCGTTGGTCAATGCCTCAACAAAATAAGAACCGGCTAGAGGGTCGATGGTATTCACCACGCCTGTCTCCTCAGCCAGAATCTGCTGAGTACGGAGAGCGATATTGACAGCAAAGTCAGAAGGTAAAGCCAGAGCCTCGTCAAAGGAATTAGTGTGGAGAGACTGCGTCCCCCCTAAAACCGCCGCCAGAGCTTCAGCAGTTGTCCTGATAATATTATTGTAAGGCTGACGAGCGGTAAGGGAATAACCGGCCGTCTGGGTATGGAATCGCAGCCACCAGGAGCGAGGATTTTTAGCCAGGAACCTCTCCTTCATTATTCTCGCCCACATTCTTCGGGCAGCTCTAAACTTAGCTATTTCCTCAAAGAA
>JACQOL010000152.1 GCA_016202555.1 Chloroflexota bacterium
ATCAAGAATTGTTCATGCTGACGAATCCGCTCTAAACCCTCGCTGAAGATGAATTTTAGCCCGGCGCCAAGCCCACTGATGCCGAGACTGTTGACTGTGCCACTTTCATACCGGTAGGGTAAATTAACAGGCTGTCCTTCTATCTCTGAAGAGGAGCCAGTGCCACCCTCACGCAGCGAATCAAGGGTAACTCGTTCCCCCACATAGAGTACGCCGGTACCCGGTGGGCCGAATAGCCCCTTGTGCCCGGAAAAGGCAAGCAAATCGATGTTACTTTTCTGGACATCAATCGGGTAGTTGCCCGCCGTTTGTGCCCCATCTACCAGCAAAATCAGGTTATGTCGCCTGGTAACTGCTCCATATTCGGCAATGGGCTGAATGACGCCATTAACATTAGAAGCATGCATCATCACCACTAGTTTTGTCTCTCTGGTGATGGCTGCCTCAATATCCTTAGCCAGTACAAATCCGGCTTCCTGGGAAGGTGATAATCTGGTAACTTTGACTCCTTGTTGCTCCAATTTCCGCAACGGGCGGACCACTGAATTATGCTCAAGGCAGCTGGTAATTACCTCGTCTCCGGCTCTAAGCATCCCCTTTAGTGCCAGGTTCAGGGCATCAGTGCAGTTGAAAGTGAAGATAGCTCGTTCTATTTCCGGGGCATTAATGAATCTGGCAACGAGCATCCTTGCCTCTTCCACTGCTTCTTGAGCGGCCAGCGCCAGGCTATGGCTACCCCGCCCGGGATTACCCCCCTTCTTTCTGAGGAACTCGTCCATGGTCTGGTAGACGCTTTCTGGTTTAGGCCATGATGTGGCAGCGTTATCCAGGTAAATCATAAGAACCGCCTATACCCCAATATATTTAGCATAAAGTCCTCTTGCCAGAGATTCGTCCACGGTATTTTTGACGATGGCTCGACCATCAGGAAAAACAAACATTTCCTGGTTATCAACGATAACGTGCAACATGAATTCATTGTAGCTGACTTCACCTATCGGACGAAGATGGACTGCCAGCTCTTCCAGAGAGAGCCTCTCAATATTATGGTTGAGAACCTGCACCGAATTTTGACCGCAGAGTAGGGTGGTTTTTTCTCCAGCCCTGCCATCAAGAAACTCGTAGTTGCCCAGGCAGGCTGGGCAGTCTGGGCGGCGGCTGGTCTCCAGGTGATGAAAACTGCCTTGCCAAACGTCAATCGTAGTCAGCCCTGGATTGATATCCTCGCTACCAACCAGTATCTTCATTGCTGCCGCGGTTTGTAAAGCACCGATAATGGTCGGTGCTGGGCTAATTACCCCGGCAGTGTCGCAGGTAAGGACGGTGCCTCTAGCTTCTCCCGGCATGATACAGCGGAAGCAGGCAGTCTGATGCGGGATAATAGTCATCATCATTCCTAATGAAGAAATGGCACCACCGTAAACCCAGGGGATATTATACTTTAAGGCAACATCATTGATGAGAAAACGGGTCTCAAAGTTATCCAGTCCGTCAAGGATGATGTCAGCGTCGCAGACCAACCTTTCAACATTGGTGTAGTTGACATCAGCCACAATACCTCTAATTTCAACTGAGGAGTTTACCTTTTTCAGATGCCGTTCGGCGGCGATTGCCTTGGGCAATTGGTTCTTGATATCTTCTTCGTCAAAGATGACCTGACGCTGCAGGTTGTGGTACTCAATGAAATCTCTATCGATAATACTTATTCTGCCCACCCCGGCACGAACCAGAGAGGTAGCAATAATTGTCCCTAATGCTCCGCAACCAATTAAGACGACATTGCTCTGGGATAACTTGTGTTGTCCCTTTTCACCAATACCGGGGAAAATAATTTGTCTTGAATACCTATTGAACATAATCGGGGGTCTTCTCCATTTTTATCGGCTGCGGCACCGCCGTAAAGCAGGAAGGCTTATATCTTCTACATTACTACTGCCAGAGCCGATGAAAAGGCTCTGGCACAGGATGCCCCAGCAGACTCGGCACCATCAGGCAACTTACCACCAGCCGGACCATTTTTCGCTTCCTTCCCTTGCCTCATTACTGTTACTGCTATTGGCTATTTTGAGCCTAATACCAGCCGAAGTCATTGATGGCTCGTGTTATTGCCATTAAATTCTCCACAGGGGCCAGAGGGGGTAGCTCACAAGCGGGAGCAAAGATAAAACCAGTGGCCAAGCTCTTGCCCTGTTCAATTACCTTCCTTGCTGCCTGATAGACTTCGTCCGGGGAGCCAGTCTGGATAAGAACCGAATTCAGGTTACCGGCAATGATGTCGTTGGGAAAATACTGAGCTGCCTTTGTCAGGTCCATCTCGTTACCAACCCAAACAATGCCCGGGTCGCCCAGCGGAATCTGCTGCCAATAAGGCAGGTACCGATTTTGGTCACCACAAGGGTGTTGGCGCAGGTGCTTAAAGCCCATCGCCATTATCTCCTGGTGAGTCTCTTTCAGATAGGGTAAACAAAACTGCTCAAAGTGTTTCGGTGATATTACTGATGCTGCCCCATTAGCCCCCGCCGGCATCACGCCATCGACACCAAAGAGGTCCTTGCAGTATTGAGCCGCTTCAATTTGATAGTCAGCCGCCAAACGGAGGGCGTGGTGGGCGACTTCAGGCCTCTGGAGCATCCATTTGCACAGATTAGTATACCCAGTGATGCCGCCGGCAGTATTGACCACACCAAGACCACCAATAGTGACCAGCGGTTTATTATCATCGTTGTCCTGGTATACCCGTCTGGCGAAATCAATCAGCTCGGGAGTGATATGTCTTTTGGCATCAATTGCTGGCAGTGCCAGCACTTCATCCGCAGTTTTTGTTGGGACCTTTTCAAATGCTGGCTTGGGATTTTGACTGGGGGGCACCAGTATCCTACTACCGCTGCCGCGCCAGGCAGTAAGCGCCGGAGCAAAAACCCAGTCAAAATCCTGACAGGCTTTCTTTTCAGCTTCATAGGCTACTTTTCCTTCAACAATGTAGGCGTCAGCAACGGAACCACCGCTATAAACCATAGCAAAGTTCCGTATGATAAATGGCCAGTTTGGCACCCGGTCGGGCTCCTCTCTCCTCAGTACTGCCTCGACCCTCTCTTTGTTGGTCATCGTTGCTTTTTTTGTCGTTACCTTCATCTTAAGAGTCTCCTTTGCAATAGGTATTTCACTTGCTGAACTACAATTTGTTATGTTCTCTCACCTTTCCTTTTTCTCTTATTGGGCTGATTTTAGCTGATAATAATCAGCCGAGGGATTAATATATTATACGTAACATAGCTATATTGCGTCAAGTAAGCTAAGAATGCTACACTAAAGACACAAGTATGAGCTATACCATTACTCAAGAGAGCTTTGATAGTCTCGCTGACTGTTGGTGCGACCCAAATCAACATCTGAGGTGGGATTGTCTCTTTGTCTTACCAGTCTGGTTAAAGGTCTGGTGGCAGGAGTTTGGCGGCGGAGCCAAACTATATTTGGGAGCTGTTCGGCAGGGAGAGAAAATCATTGGTATTGCCCCACTAATGTTGAGGGATGGGACAGCGTCTTTTCTCGGCGGTGTGGACGTTTGTGATTACCTTGATTTTGTCGTTACGCCCGGAACGGAGGTGGACTTCTTTAGTGTCCTTTTGGATGATTTGAGGCAGAATGGTATTACTTATTTGGACCTGGGACATTTACGGCCAGAGGCTACTGTGCTCACCCACCTGGTAGCTATCGCCCAGAACAGAGGCTACGAAGTTCTTAGCCAACCAGCTGATGTTTCTGTAGAGCTAGATTTACCGGCTACCTGGGAAGAATATCTGGCCATCTTGACTACCAAGCAACGCCATGAAGTGAACCGTAAATTGAGGAGGCTGGCAGAAGCCGGTAAGGTAGATTATCACTTTGTTGAGGATAGTGCCGCTGTTCCTGAGGTTATGGACACCTTCCTGAAAATGTTTACTGAGAGTCGGGAAGATAAAGCAACCTTCCTCACCACCCGAATGGAATCGTTCTTAAGAGCTCTCGCTAATGCTCTAGCCAAGGCCAGGATGCTAAAGCTCGGCATCCTTAAACTGGATGAGCTACCGGTGGCGATTATTATGTGCTTCGATTATAATGATTGTATTTATCTCTATAATAGTGGCTATGACCCTCACAACTCCCTAAGCGCCGGGTTGCTTTCTAAAGTTCTCGGTATTAAAACAAGCATACAGGAGGGTAAAAAGAAGTTTGACCTTCTTAAAGGAGATGAAAGCTATAAATACCATCTGGGCGGGAGAGGAATCCCCCTCTACCGATGTCAGATAACAATGAAATAATACTCAGAGAGGAAAGACCATTGATGTCAAATAAACAACTAAGAATAGCGATGCTCAGTGTGCATAGCTGCCCCGTAGGCCAGCTGGGAGCGAAAGACACCGGTGGCATGAGTACCTACATTCGGGAGCTGGCTGGTGAGCTGGGTAATCAAGGACACTCAGTAGATGTCTATACTCGCGTTCACGACCCAAATGACCCTCAGATTGTTAGCCTGGGTCAGAATGCCCGGCTTATTCACCTTAAGGTAGGTGATAATAGGGAAATACCTAAGTTAGCCCTGTACTCCTATCTTCCTGATTTTGCTGATAATGTAGAAAATTTCAGAAAGCAAGATGGTCGCCAGTATGATTTAGTGTTTAGTCATTACTGGCTTTCTGGTTTGGTGGGAAATCATTTACAGAAATGGTGGCGTACCCCTCATATCATCATGTTTCACACACTGGGTGCCGTTAAGAATAGTCTTGCTATTGGCGAAGAGGAGCCGGAACTACGTATTGAGACCGAAAAGGACCTGGCACAAAATTGTCATCGCATTATCGCCCCAACAGAAAAAGTAAAAGAGGAACTGATGCTATACTGCGGCGCTTCGCCAGAGAGGATTAGCGTGGTTCCCTGCGGGGTGAATCTGGAATTATTCCGGCCCATGGACAAAGCGATGGCTAAGCAGCGACTAGGTTTTACTGATAATAAGCTCATCCTGTTTATTGGTCGGATTGAGCCATTAAAGGGTATTGAGCAGCTACTCAGGGCTATGCCCTATCTACCAAATAGGCAAAGACCAAGATTAGTCATTGTCGGCGGTGATGAACAGAGCCAACCGGACATTGAAAAGTTAAAAGAACTCTCTCGCCAACTCCATATTGAGGAGTCAGTTAGCTTCCCTGGTTTGATAAAGCACGAGCAAACGCCTTATTTCTACAGTGCGGCTGATGTCTGTGTTATTCCCTCCTATTACGAAAGTTTCGGGCTGGTTGCTCTGGAAGCCTTAGCTTGCGGTACTCCTGTCGTCGCTACTGATGTCGGTAACCTCAAAAGTATTATTCGTCAAGGCGAGACGGGGTATGTGGTAAGTGATAATACCCCTCGTCACCTTGCCGATAAGATAGCTTTACTTCTTTCCCAACCAAGCCCTGATAGAGATTCTATCGCTACTATTCGGGCATCGGTAAGCCAATTTAGCTGGTCAAATATTGCGGAAGCGATTGTTAGAGAATGCCGGCTGGTGCTGGCTAATTATGCTGCCTCGTCCTCCGGGACAGTAACTTTTGGCACCATAAACGACTGGCTTAAACCGCAAAACCAGCAGACTGGTAAAGAGCAGAAGCAACCTTGCTCTCTCTGTCCGCGGTCAACCCAGTAACCTGAGTGCCGTTACTTTTGAGGTAGGCTAATCAGGTCAGCAGGACTCTTCTGCCCACCTCTCCATACTCTGATAATCCGAAGGTGACTCATCATAAGGGGACAAAGTTAAGCACCAAGCTCTTTAATCTAAGATTGTATCCGTCTAACTATTGTTATACAATTAGTAGTTGTCATCTTAAATTAAGGAGATTCAAGTATGATAACCAAGCCTGCCCAGGTTATGGTGGTTATGGCCCATCCTGACGACCCCGAATTCGGCGCTGCTGG
>JACQOL010000153.1 GCA_016202555.1 Chloroflexota bacterium
CAGCTTCACCGGCGACTGCCTTAGCCAGCAGCGTCTTGCCTGTACCGGGCGGACCAACTAACAAGACCCCTCTCGGGATACGTGCTCCCAGAATCTGAAACTTTTCCCGCGACTTAAGAAATTCAACTACCTCAGTAAGCTCCTGCTTAGCTTCGTCAACTCCAGCCACATCAGCAAAAGTAACCGAAGGTTTGTCCGGTGGGGCCAGCCGAGCCTGGCTGCGACCAAAAGTAAGCGCCTGGTTATTCGCTCCACGGGCGCGGAAGAAGATAAAGAAGATTAAGCCACCGAGTAAAATAGCTGGTAAGAAGCTAATTAAAATATTCCCCCAGTTAAAACCAGCGGCTTTAATCTCATATTTTACCTCAGCACTGAGACCAAGTTGCCGTAAGTCGTTATAGTTAAGAGCCCCGATATCGGTCTTCAGTTCCTCACCAGCAATGGTCGTAACCGTTAGCCACTCACCCTCCTCAACGACCTTCTCTATCTTTTTGTTTTGTGACATCGTTATTACTTCACTCAACGGGATTTCCTTCGGCTTTGGAGGCGCCGAAAAGAAAACAGCAACCAGAGCTACCCCGGCAAACAAGATAGCTAAATATAGTAAACCGCTACGCTTCCAACCTTGCCCCATCTCTCACCTCATTAGTTTTCGAACTAACCTACAGGTATTATAACAGAAATAACAGCCATAGAAAAGTACCCTAACCTATTAACTGACCTTCGGCAGAGTGTTATAGGTCTTTTGCAGAAGCAGCGCATCATCTTCCAGATTCGGGCTTTCGCAGATTACCAGACCCTTGACCTCATAATCCCGCAGTGCTTTAAGAAGTTCAACATACTTTAAATCTGACTCTTGCAAGACCAAATGTTTTATTTCTCCCTTGTCTCCATACTTTATACCGGAGAAGTGAATGTGAATATCATCCAGGGCGGCTTGGCCCAATCGTTCTTTAATCTGTAACAGAACGGAGGCAAACTCCGGGTACGAGTTGCATGCCCCGGTCCGGGCATGCCAGTGAGCAACATCCAGGCAGGGTGCTAACCCTTCTAATTCGGTGCACAGGTTAAGTATTTCTTCGATTGTACCAAACTGACTGCCTTTCCCCATAACTTCCGGCCGCAGGCGCACCCGGTTATTTTCCTGGCTAAGCTGGTGTAATACTTCCCCCAGATATTGCTTTATGGTGTTATAGGCTTTTTCTGGCGGGTCGCCAAGGTAAAAAGCAGTGTGAAAAACCACGCTCCCCGCCCCACACAAAGCAGCAATTCGAGCCGTCTGCAGTAATCTCTGCTGGCTCGCCCTTATTTTCTCCGCCTCATGAGCGTTAAAGTTCAGGTAGTAAGGAGCGTGAGCCGATAGCTTAATGCCTTCTCTGGTCGCCACCTCAGCAACCTGTCGGGCACTCGACTCACTCATTCTGACGCCCTGGACAAATTCCAGCTCCATACAGCCCAGTCCCAGTTCAGCAATACGCCTGATACCATCTATGGTAGTCCGTGTTTTAGTGCTATTTGGTATGCCACCTGTTCCAAAAAGAAGTCCGCCCATTTATTTCTTCCCTCCGGGTCTGTCAGATAGATATTCGTTCATAATTTTACCCCAACTCATTTAACTACCTTAATTATGCTATAATCGTTTTAGTGGAATCAAGCGACTAAGTAAGGAGGTTTCGCCTCTGGAAGCATTAGCCGTCGCCCACAAAGCAATCGAAGCTGCCAGTGAGAAGCAGGCCAGTGATATTGTCCTGCTGGATGCCCGCCAGGTCTGTAGCTTTACCGACTATTTTGTGATATGCAGCGGTGAGAGCGAGCGTCAAATTAAGACCATCTATGATGAAGTTACTCATGCTTTAAAGAAAGAGGGCATCTCACCGCACCACCGTGAGGGGGCACTGGATTCAGGATGGCTGGTGCTTGATTTTAGTGATGTTATCGTACACATCTTTGCCCCTACCGAACGAGCCTACTACCAGCTGGACAAGCTGTGGAGCGAGGCTACCACGCTCGTCAGGATTCAATAACTTCGTTCACCACCTGAGGCTATCCCGATAGTCTGAACTCAAAAGATTTCATCTTGGGTAAAGAACAATTTGATTTCCTTCTGGGCACTCTTCACTGAATCAGAACCATGGACAGCATTGTGCTGAATATCCGAGCCAAAATCTTTCCGAATAGTCCCTGGCTCAGCCTTAGCTGGGTCAGTTGCTCCCATCGCTTTTCTAATCACCTCCACCGCCCCCTCCCCCTCAAAGACAATGGCAATTATCGGTGTGGAAGTAATATATTTTACCAGGTCGGTAAAGAAAGGTTTGCCGATATGAATATCGTAGTGCCGTGTCGCTAAGGCTTTATCCATGTGAAGCATCTTAATTGCCACAAGCTTCAGCCCCCGCCCTTCCAGACGGCTAATAATAGCCCCGGCTGACCTCTTTTCCATCGCATCCGGCTTGATAAGAACTAAAGACCTTTCCATATTCACACTCCTTTTTCAAACTGGCAAACTTATCTATCTAAGTCCATCCATTTTGTCAAAGTTACCCGTTACTTACCGATAGGTTTGCAAGCCCAGTAGCACAGCTTGCTTCCGGTACGGACACAAATCAGACGACACCACCAGGGTAACCATCTAGCTACCCTAAGTTCCTGACACTTTAGTGGAATCTGTGGTCGGGTTGTCATTTTATCCTCCACTCTAAACTACTTTTTCCAACGGTTTATTTATCAGCGGCGTTTAGCTTGTGTAATTGCCGGTCCTCGCAGGTAAAGTGGCTGTAAGATAGCCGGGTCATCATAATCGCCCGCCTGAAATCGGTTAAGTCCTAATTCAGCCAGAAAGCCGGCTCGCCGTAACCCGGCGGCAGGAGATGGTATTACCGCTTTCTGCTTGAGCTGCTTTTTTAGTTGAGGAGCAATAAACGATACGAATTCACCACAGAATATGGTTTTACTGGCTATCTGAGAGCACAAAGCGTCAACCGTAGTCAGGTGCTCGGCAGCTAGCTGACACCATTTACTACCTTTCCTCTGGTAAGTAGCCGTAGCAATCTCTCCTCTGCCGGCATTAAATACCGGGCAGACCGGCAAACCCCTCTCGGCATGCTGATAGGCTTCTGCTTCCAGAGTGCCGACCCCAATCAAGGGAACACCCAGGCTGAAGGCTAGCCCCTTAGCAGTGCTAATACCCACCCGCAAGCCATTATAGCTTCCCGGTCCCTTAGCGACAATAATGCAACTGGCAGACTGCAGACTTAACTTCGTCTGATTCAGCAAATGAGAAAGGTTTGGTAATAGCTGGGTAGAATGGTTTTGCCCACAGCGCCAAGTCAGTTCAGCCAGAACTTCTCCATCCTGAAGCAAAGCCAGTCCAGCCGTATCGGTTGAGGTATCTATCGTTATTTGAATCATATTAACCAACTGTTTTGTGCTTAAACACGGGCTAGGTCAGGGAAAACTGTTTCAGTTCTGCGACTATCTCACGATAGCGCTGGCCGCTGGGTTTTATCTGAAAGCGGCGTTCGGTATCAGAAAGATAGCTAATTTCAATCAGCAGATGCTCTATGGGCAGTATGCTTAACGCCTTTTCGGCCCATTCTACAACAGAAACACCCCGACCGTAGAAATAGTCATCCAAACCCAAATCCATAGTTTCTTCAATACGATCAAGCCGATACAGGTCGATATGATAGAGAGGCAACCGGCCATAAAGCTCCCTCATTAGAACAAAGGAAGGGCTCAGGGCATACTCGTTGATGTCTAACCCCCAGGCAATACCCTGGGTAAGGCAGGTCTTACCCACCCCAAGGTCGCCAACGAGCAGAAAAACATCACCGGGTAGTGCCAACTGACCGAGACGCCTGCCCAGTTTTTGCGTCTCTTCCGGGCTCCGACTGATTAGCTCAATATGACTCATAGTGAATCCAGTAGCTTGCTTATCCTCAAGTCGTCCTAAAATGCTCCCACCCCGCCTTAGCCAGGTTAACCGGATTTCCCTTGCCGTCAAGCAGAGTTACCTCGCCCGCTTTCCCCGCCGTAATTTCACCGATTATTGTTATTGGGCAAGGTGCAGCAGCGATTACCTTATCAATAATATTAGCGCTAGCCGTGAACAAAAGTTCGTAGTCCTCTCCTCCAGCCAGTGCCAGCCCCAGAGCTTTATCATCAAAGTTAGCCCTGACTGCCGGCAGAACCGGCAAGCGGTCGATTTCTATCCGGGCACTAACCCGGCTTGCCTGACAGATGTGCCTCAAGTCTGAAATTAAGCCATCGCTAATATCGATGGTTGCCCTCACTCCGTGTCCTACCAGTATTTGCCCCTCAGCTACTCGTGGATAGGGACGGGAAAAAGCCTTTTTCAAACTGGCCATAGCTTCAGCGTCAAATGAAAGGTGTTTCGTCAGCATCTCCAGCCCGGCGGCGGCTGTCCCCAAATAGCCGGTAACCGCCACTTTCTCCCCGGGCTGAGCGGCAGAGCGAGTGAGCAGATGTGCCTCCCGACTTCCGGTGCTACCAATAATAGTAGTAGTAATATCTACCAGCGGGGCATCATCGGTATCGCCACCAACAATGGCTACCCCAAACTCCTTGGCCAATTCAAGCATTCCCGCATAGAGAGCAGTAACATCCTCTACCTCAGTACTGCCAGGTAAAGCTAATGCCACCAGGGCATATCGGGGTAAGCCACCCATCGCCGCAATGTCACTCAGATTAACTGCCAGCGCTTTCCAGCCCAGGTCTACCCAGGAAGTTGTCTCCAGAATAAAGTGAACGCCCTGTCTCAGGGAATCAACGGTCGCCAGTTGCACCGAAGCATCACCGTACCAGGCAGCGGCATCGTCACCAATGCCGAGTATAAGCTGTTGCCCGGCTCGGCTTTGTTTGTCCAGGGCTCGGGAAACCATTTTAGAAAGAAGGTCAATCAGCCCGAGCTCCCCTAGCTCAGAAACTTTCATATCGCCAAATTATAGCACGATTTAAAAAGAGGGGTCTAAAGATAAGCCACCAATCTTGACTTATCCGCCGTCAGTAAGATATATTTAAGATACCTTTACGGTGTTGAATAAGATTTACTAAGCCAAAGATTAACCTCCAAATTGCTCTCCCTAATGGCTTTTGCCGATGGGAAGCAATCGATAAGGTGTGAAAGGAAACGCTCACGCCCCCCGTGTTTGGAAAGGAGGGAAATGAATATAAGGTCGGGCCTTGCCCGTTTATCCCCTCGTCCCTTGTTGGTTTGTAGTTTTATTCTGCTGGTAATTGGGCTTGTCTCTGCCCCCAGCTGTTCGCCAGGAAGCTCAAGCACACGGACGCCCTCTACCCCTTCCAATGTCAGTGCTACAACAACTTCGGCGCCATATGCCATAGCGGTGCTACAAAATGATAAGCAAATAGCCTCTCTTACTATCAGTGATTTATCAAAACTAACTCAGGTAAAGGCCAATGTTGCTGGGACGGACGAGCAGGGACCAGCCCTTCTTTCCGTACTGAGTTTAGCAGGCATAACAGATTTCGGAGAGGTAACTGTTTATGGATTTAGCAAAGGCCGGGTTACCTCTGCCGAACTGACACTGAAAAAAGCAGAAATAACTGATAACGTAATACTAGCATTAGTGACTCGGGGCACGGCAAAGCTAACCGGCACAGACATCGGAGCTCAAAAGATGATAATAGACGTTAGTAAGCTGGTGGTTAGATGAGTTACATCTTATATATCGGCGTGGATGACACTGATATTATTGGCAGCGCCGGCACTGGTAAGGTGGCCCGGGGACTGGCGAACCACCTCGTTAAGTTGGGTCTGGGCGAATCTCTGGGCGTCAGCCGTCACCAATTACTGGTCGACGGGCGGATAAGATACACTTCTCATAACAGCGCCAAGGGCATTGCACTGACAACCGAGAGAAAGGTCACCGAGTTCTACCAACCTTCCACCGACTATATTAAAGAATGTTTCCAGCCTGGCTCTGACCCCGGACTCTGTATTTGTAGTGAAGAGATGATTGATGAAGAAATCATACAGTTTGGCAAGCGGGCAGTATCAGAAGTGCTCCTGATACGGGATGCCATTGACCTGGCAGCCCGGCACAAACTCTTTCTGAAAGGATTAGAGGGTAATGGTGAGGGGATAATCGGTGCCTTGGCGGCGGTTGGTCTGCGGGCCTGGGGCAACGAGAGTCGGTTAGTCGACCTGCCGGGTATTCGTGAGATTAAGGGACTAATTACGGTAGCTGAGATACTGAAGAGCACCCCCATCTGTTCGGTGCAGGATACCGATGGTAAGCTTCTGGATCAGAATGAGGTAATTGATAGCCTCGATTGGATAAGGCCATCACTTATCGGGGGACAGCCGGTACTTAGGGTCAAGCCGACTACAAATAGTGCCGGCAAGAGAATTTGGCTATCCATTGAGAAAAGAGCTAAATCTGGAGGGGATGACTAAAATGAGTAACGCAGAACTGACAGCAGAAAGTCTGAAGTTAAGACTGGTGCGGTGGGGACAATCACAAAAGGTGAAAACACTCCGCCAAGTTTTACTCTTGGTTGGCATAGGGGTGGTGGCTACCCTGGCGAAGAGGCTTGAGCCATCTCTGGGTATCCCCGGTTCCAGCGCCCCCTTGTGGCTGGGAACTCTGGTAGCCGGACGGGCCATCGTGCGACGGGACGGGGCCGGCGTCCTGATGGGTGCTAGCGTGGCTGTTATGGGCATCCCGGTAGGTCTCAACAACACTTTTTTACATAATCTCAGTCTCTACGGTCTCACCGGCTTATCTCTGGATATCATCGCCCGGCTGCCCAAAATAAATATCAGGAATCCGCTGGGTGCCATAGTCTGTGGGGCATCGGCACACATGGTCAAATTTGGTTTCATTATCGGGGCGGCTTATGCCAGCCCGGTAACCAAACATTTCCTGGTAGTTGGTCTAACGCAGGCGGCCCTCCTGCATCTGACCTTCGGAGCGACGGCTGGCATTATTGGTTGGGGAGCTTACCGAATCACGCGGCCGCACGCGAAATAGCAGTTGATGGAGTTAGCTAATAATCTCAATAATCTAAAAGCGAGGAAAGAGGAAAAATTAAACCATAGTTTGTTTGCTATGCCCTTTCAAATAAGGGGAATCTGGAGGTAAGGGCAAAGACAAGATGATAGAAATCAAAGATTTATCAGTTAGCCTGGGTAGCTTTTTAATGAAAGATGTTACTCTAGACGTCCAGGATGGAGAATATTTTGTCCTTCTGGGACCTACCGGCGCCGGCAAAACCGTGCTCCTAGAATCTATCGCCGGACTGAAGCCCATTAGCCGTGGGCAAATATGGATCAATGGCCGGGATGTTACCCACCTCAATCTAGAGCAAAGGAATATCGGTTTTGCCTATCAGGACTATGTTCTCTATAGTCACCTATCAATTCGTGGCAACATAACCTTCGGCTTAATGTGGAAGAACAAAAAGCAACGAGAGCTTGAAGAGGCGGTTGACCGAATAGTCGAGCTTCTTGGCATTAAATACCTGCTGGATAGAAGACCCCTCTCTCTAAGCGGGGGAGAAAGTCAGAAAATTGCCCTGGCCAGAGCACTAGCCATAAAGCCTGACCTTCTCCTCCTTGATGAGCCTTTGAGCGCCGTTGACCCGCAGACCAAAGAGACCTTTGAGAGGGAATTAAAAGAAATACATAACCGCCTGAGACTAACGACCATTCATGTTACTCATAACTTTGAAGAGGCGATTGCCCTTGGCGACCGTATCGCCGTTATCGGCGATGGACGTATCGTCCAGGTAGGCACTCCGGAGCAGATATTTCGCCACCCAAACTCAGAATTTACCGCCCGATTTGTCGGCACTAGAAATATCTTTAGCGGAGAAGTTACGGATGCCACCGAGGGACAAAGCATTTTCTGTATTGATGGGGTAAGGTTGGCAGTAAATACCCAACGACGGGGTAAGCTTCACGCCTCTATTCGCCCAGAAGACATTCTGATTTCAAGAGAGCCGCTACACTCCGACACTACTAATAGCCTTCCGGGCACCATCACCCATATCGCTGACCGTGGTTCGGTAGTCTACCTTACGGTAAATATACCGCCAGAATTCACCTGCCTCATCCTCCACCGTTCGCTTGAGGAGACAGGCTTCAGAGAGAAGGAGAAGGTATTCATCACCTTTAAGACATCAGCTGTGAATATCTTTTGAGGAAAGGGGCGAGACAAGTTACAATCTTAATCTAAAAGTGAGGAAAGGGGAAATGACCGGCCTTTTTGACTCCTGGCAACGCCAGATTAATTATCTGAGAATATCGGTTACTGAGCGCTGTAACCTGAACTGTATCTATTGCTCGGCAGCTTCTATTGCTCCTCTACCCCGTAATGAAATACTAAGCTATGAACAAATCCAACGCATCGTCAGGGTGGCTGCCGGTATGGGTATCACTAAGGTACGCCTCACCGGTGGTGAGCCTCTGGCTCGGCCCGATTTTATTAAACTGGTGGGTATGATTGCTGGGATAAACGGCATCGACGATGTCGCAATAACAACCAACGGCATCCTGCTGGGTAAGTATGCCAGGGAACTGAAAGATGCCGGCCTGAACCGGGTCAATGTCAGCCTGGATACTCTGAAACGAGACAGGTTCAAGCAGATTACCGGCGGGGACAAACTGGCTGAGGTGCTCGCCGGTATCGAAGACGCTCATCTGGCTGGATTAGAGCCAGTCAAGATAAACGTAGTGGTGATGCGGGGTAAGAATGACGATGAAATTTTAGACTTTGCCCGTAAAACCATTACCGAAGGCTGGCATATCAGGTTCATTGAATTTATGCCCTTCGGGACGTGTGGAACCGATGGTGTTGAGACGGTAGCCACTCGTGAAATCCAGGAACGTCTTCAGGTTCTGGGCAAGCTGGAGCCTTTCGCCGGTCCGGCAGGTAACGGGCCTGCTAAATATTTTAAGTTTCCCGGCTCAAAGGGCAGCGTCGGTTTTATTACCCCGATGACGGAGCACTTTTGTGCTACCTGCAACCGCCTCCGGATTACTTCGGACGGACAGCTACGCCCCTGCCTGTTAGGTAATGACGAAGTAAATCTGAAGGGAGCCCTGGGCAATGAGTCAAGTGATGATGAGATAAAACAGCTTATCCAGCAGGCGGTCAGGCTTAAGAGGGAAGAGCATCACCTGAGCGGTGAGCTTATCCCGGAGGCAGTGACCCGTCCGATGCGCCAGATAGGAGGCTAAGTTAAAGGGGAGAGTTTGAGAGGGCTAACGCCCTCTCAAGTATCATATCTTCCCCCTCTCCTTCCAGGAGAGGGGGTCAGGGGGTGAGGTATGCCTAAACTAACTCATCTCAATGCCAAAGGCGAAGCCCGAATGGTAAATATCAGCCAGAAGGGTGATACCGAGCGTGAGGCGGTCGCCAGGGGCAAAGTAATAATGAAGCCGACCACCCTGGAGCAGATAAGGGCTAATAGCCTGAAGAAGGGGGATGTTCTGGCAGTCGCCCGGGTGGCTGGCATTATGGCTGCCAAAAAGACGCCTGAGTTAATACCACTCTGCCACCCAATCCTGACCAATGAAATCGCCATTGATTTCGACCTCTCTGAGAATGATGCCATCGGCATCACCGCCACGGTAAAGTGCCTGGGTAAAACAGGGGCCGAAATGGAAGCCCTAGTCGCCACCTCGGTGGCTGCCCTAACCATTTATGATATGGGCAAGTCTGTGGATAGAGGTATGACCATCACCGAAATCTACCTGGAAAGCAAGCGGGGGGGAAAGAGCGGAGTTTACAAGAGGGAAAAGTAGTCCAATGCTTTCCCGTGTCATTCCCGCACAGGCGGGAATCTATAGTTTTTTCTGGATACCAGCTTTCGCTGGTATGACAATAGTGGGAAAGAGCGGGGTGTACAAGAGTAAATAAGCTCTAAGCATTGCATAAAGCTTTATAGGGCACCATTATCATAAAATAGGATGTTTCTAACTCTCGCAGCTTGTTCCAAATTAAAATAGGGTGTCCCACATGGGCTTTTCTTTCTTTCTCTTCTTCGTAGGTATTAGACGCTTCGTTGTCTTAGGGAGCTTTTTCTTAGACTTTTCACTCACAGAATGCAAGTCTGCATTGGTCACGACCCCAGAAAGTTTATTAATATACTGGCGTTTTGTAGGAGCTTTTCGATGGGAATCAAACATCGTTTCAACGACTTGCCCGGTCACTCTTATATGATGTTTCCCTGCTAGTAGTTTTAGTTGCGTGATGGTCAGTGTTTCCAAAGTCGCCTTCATATCTGTTTTCGGGTCTTTTATCCCCTGTTTCTTCATAAAGGTAGCCCAACTATCAGTGCCCTGTAACTTGTTACATCGATAACAAATGCAAACACTGTTTCTTAAAGTAGTACTTCCCCCCTTCGACCATGCAGTCTTATGCCCTACTTGCATTTCATCGAATTCTATCTTCTTGTTACAGCCAGGGTTTTGGCATCTACCTTTAGAATTACGGTATAGAATCTGTTTGTCTCTTATGCCGATAGTCCGTTTCGAGTCGAGTCCATTATCAAAGAAAAACATCGGAATACCTCCTTAGCCTTAGTGGAAGATCAAACCTAAAACAGCATTACCGTCACCGGCTTGCCTCTCTCACCATATGCCCGATTTCGGGTAAGATTACCTTATCCATGGCCAGAGTTACCGCCCCCAGAGAGCCGGGGAGACAGAGAGTAATCTTGCCTCCCACCACCCCGGCAATAGCCCGGCTCAACATACTCGCCGAGCCAATCTCCTGGTAAGATAAGAAGCGGAAAAGCTCGCCAAAGCCGTCCAGTTTCTTCTCCAGCATCGGGGAGATTGTCTCCACGGTAACATCCCGGTGGCTGAGCCCAGTGCCGCCACTGATGATGATAACCTGAAGCTCTTGCTGCCCCACCAGCTCGGCTATTTTCTGCCTGATAGATTCGGCGTCATTTTTCAAAAGGGAGTAAGCCATTACCTGGTGCCCGTTCTGGCTGAGCCTTTGCTTAATCAGCCGACCCGATTCATCAGTCTGTTCCGTCCGGCTATCCGAAATGATGACAACAGCACAGTTCACGCTCCGGGGCGACTTCTCCCGGTGTTCCTGATAGCTCACTACTCTCTACCTTTCTATATCGGCTAAGAATTATTATAGAGGCTACTGGTAACGAATGGCAAGATAAAGGGGAAACAGAGGGGCATATGAGAAAGAGGGGCTAACGCCCCTCTTTAACTCTCCTTAGATTAAGAAACAGCATGAACCCCTAATGGTGCGGGTGAGCAGTAGCAACTGGAGTAACCGTAGCCGCCGGAACAACTGGCGAAAGGTGAGGTTTACAGAGAATCTCCTTAACCCTGAGGTCAAAGAAATTGTTGGAACTGACCGGCCTGAGCACCACGGCCGTATCCGCCCCCTTACCACTGCCAGCGATAACGACAATATCCTCGTCGGTAGACACCAGACCAGAATCAGCCGCCATGACAGCGATTTCACAGACAACCTTCATCCCCTGCCCGAAAATACGCAGAACATAAGCGACAATTTCACCAAGAGCAATCGTATTAAATTTCAAACGCAGAGCCCGGTCAATGCCAGCAAAAGCATGCGTGGTAGTCAGGACTACACCCCCTCTACTCTCCACCTTCTGCCTGTTTTCTGCGGTAAACTCATGAACACCTGACTCTCTAAAGCCATAGGAATGGCTCACGGCAACCACCTTCGCCCCCGTAAAGACCTCTACTGCCCGGGCAGCAGTATCGCCACGGGTGGAGGATACCAGGATAGTTTTGATACCCAGTTCATCGGCTCGCTGCTTGGCGATACGGAGTGTCTCCTCGGTATTTTCTTTACCAACTTTCTCAAAGTAGACTATCTTTCCTTCCATCTTGTTTTTCTACCTCCTCATAATACCTGCCTCAATTTTACCACCTACTGTAGAGTTTATCACCAAATGGGAGCATTGTAAAGAAACTACTATAAGCATCAAGAACATATCAGACTTTCGCACTGCTACATTATCGTCCATTGCCAGCTTGCTAAATAGAAAGGGTTGTGGTAACATAAGTTCCAGTAGTGTTTATCATTTTGGTTGCGGCTACACTTGGTGGTCGCAATATTTTTGTGCCTTTAGCGGAGGCCACTGGTAGAAGGAAGCCTCCGAAACTGTAGAACTAGGTGAAAAAGATGGCTGACATCACGGTAACAATGAACGGTGCCCAAGTGACCGGACGTGCCGGGATGACTATCCTTGAGCTTGCCCGGGAAAACGGCATTGATATTCCTACTCTGTGTTATCTGGCCGAGCTATCCCCGACTGGTTCATGTCGTCTTTGTGTCGTCGAGGTGAGTGGTTCCAGAACCCTGGTTGGTTCATGCCACACTCCAATCACTCCAGGGATGGTCATTCAAACTCACTCACCCAAGGTTTTAGCTACTCGTAAAGTAATAATTGAGCTTCTGCTGGCCAGTCACGCTGGTTTCTGCTGGGTGTGTGATAGGGCGAATGAATGTGAGTTCCGCCGGATTGCCGCTGACATGGATATCGGGCTATCCCGCTTCCAGTCAAGGAGACGATATTACCAGGTAGAGGATATCAGCCCTTATGTTACCCGTGATTTGTCTAAGTGTATCTTATGTCGAAGATGTATCAAGGTATGTAATGAAATAGTGAAGCATAAGGTATATGGCATGGGCTACCGTGGTTTTAATTCCAAGGTTATCGTCGATTGCGACCAGCCGATAAACAAAGAGGTCTGCCGGGATTGCGGTGCCTGTATCCCCTTGTGCCCCACCGATGCATTAAGCAAACCAGGGGCAGCACGAGTGGATAGGCAAGGGAAACCACTAATCATCAAGGGTTGACTACCGGACGACTGATGGAGAGCGAAGATGAATAGAGATCAAGAAGGAATTCCAACACAGGGTAAAAATCAGGCGGATTTGCTGGTGCTACTAGAGGAGGCACAGCATAAATTTGGTTATTTGTCCCCGGAGTTTATGGCTGGGCTGTCTAAATCCCTGGATATACCGCTTAGCGATGTCTATGGGGTAGCTAGCTTCTATTCTTTTCTATCGACTAAACCAC
>JACQOL010000154.1 GCA_016202555.1 Chloroflexota bacterium
GGGTATTTCTGGGTATTTATAATAGTAGAAACTAAAATAACAAAAAGGAGACAAGGGAATGAAAAGGAAAATTATCTGGCTGCAGGATAGAATCACATAATACAAAAAGGAGGTTATTACCATGAAGACAAGAGTAAGAAAGGCAACGATGACCAACAAAGAGAGGATAGAAGCATTGCTTAGGAGAGAGAAACCCGACCGGGTGCCTTTCTCGCCGGGTGGCGGGGGGTTTGTTTCCATCTACACCTGGGGTTCTATTACTGACGAATTCACTAAACCGTTAATGGATGTTTATCAGGCCACGAAGAAAGCCTGTCACGATTTTGACTGGGTCTTTGCGCCGACGCTTACTGCTCGTCGCAGCAACAGGGGGCTATTCGGGGGTGAAGTCAAGCCACCCACCAGTAAATATCAACAGGGGCAAGTCGTGGTCAAGTACCCCGCAGATACCGCAGAAGAAGTGATGGCACTGAAGACACCCGACCCCAAAACTCAGTACCCCCCTGAGGTAATTGATTTTTTCAGGTGGGTATATCAAGACGAGGATAGCAACAAACCATTTCACTTTATGTTTAGTGCTCTTATGGTGATGAATACTGCCGCCGACATCGCTGGCTATGATAAGATGTGCAAATGGATGATTCAAAAACCGGAAGCTGCCCACCGTCTAGTCCGCTTAGCCGCTGACTATTATATTGCGACCGCTCAATATGTTAAGGATATCTTTGGTGTGGATGGGGTGTTACCCTGGGGTCCGACGGCAGCGGTATCGAATCAACTAGTATCACCAAAACACTTTGAGCAGTTTACTCTGCCTGTTCAGAAAGAGGTTCACCAAAAAGTCCTGGCAATGGGCTTTAAGCACCTCCGTATCCATATTTGTGGTGAGCAAAATCTGAATCTACCCTACTGGCAGCAAATTCCGATGGGTGACCCGGGGATTATTTGGTTTGGTAACGAGATTGACCTGGAAACAGCCGCCAAGTATTTCCCCAATGACATCATCGAAGGTAATCTGGATACGACGATTATCCAGATTGGGACTCCGGAAGAAGTCTATCAGGCAGCAGGGAAGGTGATTGAACAAGGCAAGAGTTTGCCTACAGGCTTTATCCTTGCTCAAGCCTGTTCACTACCGGCCAGAGCTCCGGTGGAGAACATGAGGGCAATCACCCGAGCCCTCAACGACTTTGGCTGGTACGATTAGTCCTTCCACTGAAGGATTAGACTAAGTAATAGTAATACAATAAACAAAAGGAGGCTGACAAAGTGAAGCGAAAGATGGTCTGGCTGGTGGCCAGTTGCTTAATGGTGATGGCGCTACTGGTGGCATCCTGTACCAAGGCTGAAGCACCAGCAGCCAAAGAAGCGACACCAGCAGCCAAAGAAGCGACACCAGCAGCCAAAGAGGCGACACCGGCGGTGAAAGAGACGGCGGCGGCTCCCGAAGCCCCGAAATACGGTGGGCAAATGATTCTGACCACTAATTCTAATTTTTTAAACTGGGACGAGTCTTACATAGCTATGTGGACAGCAGCAAGATGGCTATCACCGGTTAATGAGGAGCTGGTAACGGGAGACTGGACGAAGGGACCAGCCGGTAGCGGTGAATCTGAATGGTTGTACCACCAAAGTAACTATGCTGTCGTAACAGGCGAGTTGGCGGAGAACTGGGAGTTCCCCGATGACCAGACCATCATCTTCCACATCCGTAAAGGGGTGCACTGGGGGCTTGACCCGAATAACGCCGCCAGCCGTCTGGTCAATGGTCGGGAGGTAACTGCCGATGATATCGTCTTTAACCTGAAGCGGGAATTCTTTGACCCAAAAACGAACCTCAACTCTTGGGCTGGTAAGTCAATACCGGTTGATATTTACGCAACCGATAAATACACGGTGGTGGTTAAGGCACCACCGGGACAACTGGGGATGACCTTCGAGTATGCCGGTGAATATTGCCGGATAATGGCACCGGAGGTGGCGGCAAAATATGGCGACTATCAGAAGTGGGAGAATAGTGTTGGTACCGGTCCCTTCATCCTCAATGACGTTGTGCCGATGAGTTCGGCGACCTGGGTACGTAATCCCAACTACTGGATGGCGGACCCCATCGGTCCCGGTAAGGGAAACCAGCTACCCTATGTGAATAGCTACAAGATATTAATTATCCCCGATATGTCAACCCGAATGGCAGCACTACGCACTGGTAAGATTGATTATGATAACACTACCTACACGGCGGAGAATGCCAGAGGGCTATTTAAGACTAGCCCACAGTTAAAGTATCTAAAAGTTCTAACTGGTATGCCGATAATCGGTATGAGGATGGACGGTTACAAGCCGGGGCTACCCTGGGCACCTCAGGATGACCCTAATGCCCTCAAGGTGCGGCGGGCACTGAATATGGGAATGAATAACCAGGCGATCTGCGATACGCTCTATGGGGGAGAGGGTGAGATACTAAGTTCCAGTGAGTGGGTGAAGATGCCGATGTGGGAGGGGGTCTATACTCCGCTTGACCAGTTGCCCGAGTCAACCAGGGAGCTTTTTGAGTATCACCCCGATAAGGCAAAGCAGCTGCTGACCGAGGCGGGCTACCCCAATGGCTTCAAAACCAATGTTATTATAACAAATACTGACCCAGTAAGGATAGACATGCTGATGATGCTCAAAGCCGACTGGGCAAAGGTTGGGGTTGACCTGGAGGTTAAAGTACTAGCTGATGCCCTCTTTACTTCTACATATCTTAAGAAAACCCAAGAGGAGATGACCTCCTACGGGCGGGTTACCGGCAACCCTCATGTCGGTATGACCGTGATTAAGGGAAACACCTGGAACCTGAGCGAGGTTAACGACCCCGGGATAGCCAAGTTATATGACCAGATGAATGCCGCCTACTTTGATATCCCCAAGAGAAAAAGCATTATGAAGGAGGCCAATCTCTACATACTAGATAAGTCATGGTACATTACGCCGCCGGTGCCATTTACTTACTATTTCTGGCAGCCGTGGGTAAAGAACTACCATGGTGAGTCATCCGTAGGTATGTTCAATAGTGCTAATTTTATTAAGTATGTCTGGATTGACCAGGAGCTGAAAAAGTCAATGGGACACTAGAGAGCTCTCAACAATTTTAGCTGGTACGATTGGGCAGTAAAATATATACAAAAAGGAGGTTAGGACAATGAAGGTAAAGATAAGAAAAGCAACGATGACCAACAAAGAGAGGATAGAAGCATTACTACGCAGAGAGAAACCAGACCGGGTACCTTTCCAGCCCGGCGGGAGGAGCTTTGCCGTGCTTTATAGTGGCGGTTCGATTCCCAAGTTATTTTCGGGCGCTTATACTTCAGACTGGGTGTACCAAGCCGAGAAGAAAGCGAGCCGAGAATTTGACTGGGTCTTTACTCCAGCTGCAGTTCTGCCTGGTGGCAGGGGAGGGTATAATGGGACCTTCGGTGGTGAAATAAAATTGCCCACCAGCCAATATTCTCAGGCGGTATTTGTGGTCAGATACCCGGCAACAACCCCTGAGGAGGTGATGGCACTGAAGGTGCCCGATGTCAGAGCCCAGTACACTCCTGAGGTAGTTGATTTTTACAAGCGGGTGCGCCAGGACGAGGATGACAACAAACCGTTTCATATGAGCGTTGGTGCGGTTAGCGTAATCAATATGGCTGGGGGTATCGCTGGGGCGGAGAAGTTATGCAAATGGATGCTCCAGAAGCCGGAAATTGCCCACCGTGTCCTCCGTTTGGCGGCTGACTATCAAATTGCGACCGCTCAATTCTGCAAGGATACCTTTGGTGTTGAGCGAGCGATAGTTACCGGGGCGAACGCCTTTGCCTCAAATCAACTAATCTCCCCGAAACACTTTGAACAGTTTTGTTTGCCCTATCTGAAAGAGGTTCACCAGAAGGTACTGGCGATGGGCTTTAAGCACATTAGTACCCATCCTTGTGGAGAGCAGAACCTTAACCTGCCCTATTGGCAGCAAATTCCTCTGGGTGACCCGGGTATTTTCCGGGTTGGTAACGAGATTGACCTGGAAACGGCAGCCAGGTATTTCCCCAACGACATCATCGGCGGTAATCTGGATACGACAATTATCCAGGAAGGTACTCCGGAGGAAGTCTATCAGGCGGCGAGGAAAGTAATTGAACAGGGTAAGAGTTTAGCCAATGGATTTAGCCTCTCTCCTGCCTGTGAGCTACCACCTCTGGCCCCGGTTGAGAATATGAGGGCAATCACCAGAGCCCTCAACGATTTCGGCTGGTACGATTAGAATTATAGAATTAGGAAAACAAAAGGAGATTACTACAATGAAGGTAAAGACAAGAAAAGCAACGATGACCAACAAAGAGAGGATAGAAGCATTACTCAGGAGAGAGAAGCCAGACCGGGTGCCTCACTGGCCTGCTCAGAATCAGAACTTTGTCGCGGTCTATAGCGGCGGTGGTTCGGTTGCTGACCAATATACCCGTGACCCGAAAAAATGGTATCAAGCCGAGAAGAAGGCGAGTCAAGATTTTGACTGGGTCTTTACTCCGTCTTTTAATGGTCGCCGCGGTCTTGGGGGAGCGTTCGGTGGTGTAAGTAAGCTACCCACCAATAAATATTCGCAGGCAGCGTATGTGGTCAAGTTTGCTGCCGACACGGCGGAGGAGGTGATGGCCCTGAAAAAACCCGACGTCAAGAAAATCGCGGACATCGCTTCTTTGAAGGCTTTCTACAAACTAACATCCCAGGAGGAGCTTGAGAATAAGCCGTTTAATCTCAGCATTGGTGGTCTTGGTATCACCAATACCGCCGCCGGTATTGCCGGCTATGACAATCTCTGCAAGTGGATGATTCAGAAGCCAGAAATCGCCCACCGCTTGCTCCGTCTGGCAACTGACTATAATATTGAACAGACTCAATATTATAGGGATATCTTTGGTGTGGACAGGGTGTTACCAACAGGGGCGAACGCGGCGTCATCTAATCAGCTAATCTCACCAAAACACTTTGAGCAGTTTGCCTTACCTTATCTAAAAGAGGCTCACCAGAAGGTACTGGCGATGGGCTTTAAGCACATTTGCCAACATATTTGTGGTGACCATAACCTGAATTTACCTTACTGGCAACAGATTCCGATGGGCGACCCGGGCATTGTTAGCGTTGCCAACGAGATTGACCTGGAAACGGCAGCCAAGTATTTCCCGAAAGACATTATCGAAGGCAATCTGGATACCACGATTATCCAGAACGGCACCCCGGAGGAAGTCTATCAGGCAGCAAGAAAGGTGATTGAACAGGGCAAGAGCTTAGCCAATGGCTTTATTCTTCGTCCCGCCTGCCAGATACCACCCTATGCCAGTGTGGAGAACATAATGGCAATTACCCGAGCCCTCAACGACTTCGGCTGGTACGATTAGACGATAAAATAAACATACAAAAAGGAGAGTGACAAACTAAGTAATAGTAATACAATAGGCAAAAGGAGGGTACCAAAATGAAGCGAAAAATGGTCTGGTTGGTGGTCAGTTGCCTGATGGTGCTGGCGCTACTGGCAGCATCCTGTGCTAAGGCTGAAGCACCAGCCACCAAAGAAGCAGCATCGGCGACTAAAGAGACGGCACCAGCGGCGAAAGAAGCGACACCAGCCACTAAAGAAGTGACACCAGCGGCTGCCGAAACCCCCAAATACGGGGGGACACTGATTTATGTCCCCAACAGTAATGTGATAAACTGGGACGAAACTTACTGGGCGATGTGGAGCCTATCTAATTTTCTACTGGCAAATGAAGACCTGCTCCTCGGCGACTGGTCGAAGGGAGCGGCTGGCACTAATGAAGCTGACTTTGGCGGTGCCGGCCAGAGTACTCCTCCCAGCGCTTCGGTCGGCTTGCTAACAGAAAGCTGGGAATTCCCCGATGACACGACTCTCATCTGGCACCTCCGCAAGGGGGTTCATTTCGCCCTCGACCCGAATAACGCCGCCAGCCGCCTGGTCGGCGGGCGGGAGCTGACGGCTGATGATGTCGTCTTTAACCTGAAACGGCAATTTTGGAACCCGAATACGACCATGGCCGCCACGGCTGGCCCTTCTAAACCGCTCGATATCTCCGCCAGCGACAAATACACGGTGGTGGTCAAGTCGCCACCGGGACAGCTGGGGGCAATCTGGGAATATACCGGTTATTATGTCAAGATAATGGCCCCAGAGATAGCCAATAAATACGGCGACTATCAGCGGTGGGAGAATAATGTTGGCACCGGGCCCTTCATCCTCAAGGATTTTGTCAATATGAGCTCCATCTTCTGGGTGCGCAATCCTAACTACTACGGGACGGACCCCGTCGGCCCCGGCAAGGGCAACCAGCTACCTTATCTTGATGCCATCAAGTATCTCATCGTCCCTGATTTAGCGACCAGAATGGCAGCCCTGCGCACCGGTAAGAGTGACGCTGACTCCTTTGCCTACGCGGCGGAGGATGCCAAACAGTTACTCAAGACTAACCCACAGTTAAAGTTTTTGAAAGAATACTCTGGTGTCACTATTTGGGGCATGAGGCTGGACAAACCCGAGCTACCCTGGGCGGGGAGCACGATGAGCTACCTACCCGACGAGAACCCCAGCCCCAAGGATATCAATGCCCACAAGGTGCGGCGGGCATTGAACCTGGCCATCAATAACCAGGAGATAGTCAACACTGTCTTCGGGGGAGAGGGGTCGACACTGGCTTATAAGATAACACCGAACAAGTTATATGAGGGAGTTTATACCCCGCTTGACCAACTACCTGCTGAGACCCGTGAGCTGTTTGAGTATCACCCGGATAAGGCAAAGCAGCTACTTGCCGAAGCCGGCTACCCCAATGGCTTCAAGGCTCAGGTCCAGCTAACTCCTACAAGAGCATTTGCTCTAGATATCGCCCAGATGTTCCAAGCCTACTGGGCGAAGATTGGGGTTGACCTGGAACTTAAAGTGCTCGACTATTCCGTCTTTGCCGGTATGGAAATGAAGCACACCCACGAGCAGATGCTGTTAAGCGGCAGGACATCGAATGCCGTGCATATGATGTATACTCTAAAGACGGGTGATACCTGGAACTGGAGCATCGTCAGCGAACCCAAGCTCGACGACTACTATAACAAGATGGCAGCAGCCTACTTTGACCTGCCGAAGAAGCGAGCCCTCATGAAGGAGCTAAATCTCTTTGTCACCCCCAAAGCCTATTATGCCTACACGGCAGTCCCATATGCCTGGAACTTCTGGCAACCCTGGCTGAAGAACTTTCACGGGGAGAGACAGTTAGGTATCTTTCAAAATGGGCCGGTGTGGAAGTATGTCTGGATTGACCAGGAGCTAAAGAAATCGATGGGACGCTAGAGAGAAATATAGATAGTGTTTTGGAGACATAACCTTAATAA
>JACQOL010000162.1 GCA_016202555.1 Chloroflexota bacterium
AGATTGTTCCATTCAGCGGAGGTTTCAAAAGCTTATTGAAGAGGCCCCTTGCGACATTTTACCATCTCATTTGAGGATAAGAATGGCAGCAGCGGCTCTAGCTATAGCTGTGTCTACACATTATGTCAATGCCTTGACTGTGGAATTCTTTTATCTCCCTAAGACGCAGGAATTCTATTTTAATGAAGTAAATACACGCTTGCAGGTGGAACACTGCGTAACCGAAATGATAACTGGAGTAGATATTGTTGAAGAACAGATAAGAATCGCCGCTGGCGAACGGTTGCGACATACTCAAGAGGACATCCACTTCCGAGGCTCTGTCCTGGAATGCCGAATAACTGCGGAAGACGCGGCACATAGTTTTATCCCTAATCCAGGAACCATCACCAACCTTCGGTTACCCCACGGTCTAGGGATACGAATAGACGAGGGTATTTATGAAGGATACACGATTCCTTTCTATTACGATTCACTGCTTCTTAAATTAATAACATGGGGGGAGACGCGAAACCAAGCCATATTACGTATGAGAAGAGCTCTAGACGAGCTAAGAATTGAAGGATTAAAAACTACTATTCCATTTCATCGAATAGCATTAAAGGATGACGTTTTCACTGCCGGTCACCATACTACCGAGTTTATTAAAGAACAGAGTATTGTCAAGAAGGTCCGCGAACAAGAATCCGTGAGCCTATAATGGCGGCATCATAAAGGTTTGGTAAGAGGCTTTACGAAGACAAGATTCAAAAGTCCTAAATATAGATACATATCAACCCCACTCCTTTATCAGCTTACCTTATGAAGAGAGGGAAAAGTAGTGCTATAAGAGGTACTTCACCCCCTTTAATCCTTTTGCCAATCTGTCCCGAACACAGTTACTTGGGTCTTTCTGACAAGATATCCCCTATCTCATCGCATGAGACTTTACCGGCCGAAATAATCATACATAAGGCATCATTCGCCGATATATTAGTGCGGATAGCTTCACCTTCCTTAATTATTCGTAGGAAGCCCGATGTTGGATTAGGAGCGTTCGGAATGAAGACGCTAAGCCAGGTCTCTCCTGATTGAGACTGTGTTTCTTTGGTAATAAAGCCCACCGCCCAAACGCCATTCCTAGGAAATTCAACAAGTGCTGTCTGGCCTAAACCACCCTCACCAGGGACAGAAAAACTTTCCAGGATTTGTTTGATAGTAGCATAGAGTGGTCGCACCAGGGGCACTCTGGCTAAGAGGCTCTCGCTATACTCAAGGAGCTTCTTGCCACCAACATTACTAACAAGAGCGCCAATCAGATAAATCAATATCAGTGCGACGCCAAACCCGATGCCGGGAACTGAATGACCCACTATGACCGTGATTATCGGTTGCAGGATATTATCAATGGTACTAAAAATCCAGACTAGTATCAATATGGTGACAGTAAGAGGTACCACAACAAGTATGCCGGCAAGGAAGTACATCCTTAATTTCTTACCCATTTTGCCCTCCTATCTGGCAATTAAATTGCTGACTGATGAACAATAAATAAAATCAATTACCGATGAAATAGATAAAATCAGACCATAAGCGGAAAATCCCATTCTAATGACTCGGTTAATTAGAGAAAAGGTAGGATAAAGTTATTCCGTGCCTTAGCCAATTAAAGCTACGAGCCGTTGCCGTATTGATTGGTCGGCAGTCGGCTTTACCAGTGCTCGTAGTGCACGATTTCAGTTAATGCTTTACGCTTTTTTGGTTTAGGTTCGTCATTAGGATAACCCAGCGGCGTGAAAACGATTGGCTCCGCATCATCAGGCAAACCCAGAACCTGACGGGCTACCGCCGGGTCAAAAGCTCCAATCCAGCATGTGCCTAATCCCAGGTCGGTCGCTGCTAAAATCAGATGGGTCATAGCAATAGCTACATCAACCTCATCATAGTTCTTACTGTCCTGCCGTCGAACCCAGCCTTGGACGGGGAGCTTACAAGCGCAGATAACCAGCGGTGCCTGAACAAACCAATCACGGTTGTAGATACGTTTCAGCTCCTCCTCTTTACCGGCAGTATGGATAACAATGAGCCGGAAAGGCTGCCGGTTAGCGGCTGTCGGCGCCAGGCGGGCCGCCTCAAGCACCTGCTCTAGCTTATCATCTGCTACCGCATCGGATTTGTAAGCTCGGACACTGTACCGCTCCTGAACCAGCTTTGAAAAGTCCATACTAACTTTCCCCTTTGAATTTAACAGGTCCTGACTTCTACTTTTACTAAGACGCCAGTTGCATCAGCATAATTCAATACTAGATATTTTAAGTATCTGGACACTCTTTGTCAAAGTTAATAAATCTGGCTGGTTGCCATTTGGCTTCACCAGTGCTCGTAGTGCACGATTTCGGCTAATGCTTTGCGCTTTTTTGGTTTAGGTTCATCGTTGGGATAACCCAGTGGCGTGAAAACGATTGGCTCCACATCATCAGGCAAACCCAGAACCTGGCGGGCTGCCGCCGGGTCAAAAGCCCCAATCCAACAAGTGCCCAGTCCCAGGTCGGTCGCCGCTAAAATTAGGTGGTCGATAGCAATAGCTACATCCACTTCAGAATAGTTCTTACCGTTTTGTGGGCCAACCCCACCTTGAGCGGGCAGCTTACAGGCACAGATAACCAGCGGTGCCTGGACAAACCAATCACGGTTATAGATGCGCCTCAGCTCCTCCTCTCTACCCGCAGTATGGACAACAATAAGCCTGAAGGGCTGCCGGTTAGAGGCTGTCGGCGCCAGGCGTACCGTCTCAAGCACCTGCTCTAGCTTGTCATCTGCTACCGCATCAGGCTTATAAGCCCGGACACTATAGCGCTTCTGAACCAGCTTTGAAAAGTCCATACTTACCTCCCCATTTGAATTTAGCAGGCACAAACTTCCACGCAATTCAATAATAGATATTTTAAGTATCCGGACACTCTTTGTCAAAGTTAATAAATTTGACAATAGGGCTAACTTTTGCTACCCTTAACCAGATTTTAATCACGATATCGATAGTTCTTGGGCTCGGATAATCAGATTTATCTGTTGCTCTACCAGACTATCATAAAATTTTGAAAAGGCCAGTTCACCGACACGCCCTCTATTCGTAGTTAAGGAGTAGTTAATGAGCTTAACTGACCAATATGAAATTAAAGACCCCTCCCTGGCTCCGGCCGGCCGGCAACGGATTGAGTGGGCTTCCCGCGAGATGCCAGTGGTGAGGCTAATCAAAGAGAGATTCTCCAGAGAGCAACCCTTTAGCGGTATCCGGATTTCAGCTTGCCTTCACATCACTACCGAAACAGCAACCCTGGCTCTAGCCTTAAAGGAAGGGGGAGCCAACATTATCCTCTGCGCTTCAAACCCTCTCAGCACTCAAGATGATGTCGCCGCAGCGCTGACAGAGTATGGTATTCCTACCAATGCCATCAAGGGTGAGGATGAGATAACCTACCATAAGCATATTGATACTGCTCTAAATAATGAACCCCAGCTTACCGTAGATGATGGCGCTGACCTGGTTACTACCCTTCATACCAAGCGAAGCGAGCTAATTAAAAGTGTTATTGGCGGCACCGAAGAAACTACCACTGGCGTCATCAGACTGCGTAACCTGGAGAAAGCCGGCAAGCTCAAGTATCCCATCATTGCCGTCAATGATGCCCAGACCAAGTATCTCTTTGATAACCGCTACGGCACCGGGCAGAGCACCATTGATGGCATCATTCGGGCTACCAATATCCTGTGGGCGGGCAAAAAGGTAGTGGTCTGCGGCTATGGCTGGTGCGGACACGGTATCGCTTTAAGAGCCAAAGGACTGGGTTCACAGGTGATTATCACCGAAGTAAAGCCAGTGCGTGCTCTGGAGGCAGCCATGGATGGTTTCCAGGTTATGCCACTGAACGAGGCAGCTAAAGTAGGCGACATTTTCATTACTGTTACCGGCGACAAAAATGTCATTGATAAAGCCCATCTCCGGCTAATGAAAGATGGGGCGATTCTAGCTAACAGCGGGCATTTTAATGTCGAGATAAATATCCCGGCTTTAGAAAGCCTGGCTCAAAACAAGCGACAGATACGACCCTTCGTTGAGGAATATACTCTGGATAATGGTCGCCACCTCTATTTACTTGGCGAGGGAAGGCTGATTAATCTGGCGGCGGCGGAAGGTCACCCGGCCAGCGTAATGGATATGAGCTTTGCTAACCAGGCACTCTGTCTGGAATACCTGGTCAAAAACAGGGGTAAATTAGAGCCAAAGGTTTATCCCGTACCTGAAGAGATTGATACACAGATAGCCCGCTTAAAACTGAACTCGCTGGGTCTGGAAATTGACCGCCTGACGCCGGAGCAAGAGCAGTACCTTGCCAGTTGGCAAGAAGGAACTTAGAAATAAGAAAGGAGAAAAATGCCCACTAGTTTTATGGATTCGTCTAATTATGTCTTTACTTCTGAATCGGTTACCGAGGGACATCCGGACAAACTTTGCGACCAGGTTTCGGATGCTATTCTGGATGCTATCCTTGTTCAGGACCCCTACGGACGGGTTGCCTGCGAGGTGGCCACGACCACCGGCCTGGTAATTGTACTTGGCGAGATAACCACCAATTGCTATGTGGATATCCCCAAGGTGGTCCGCAGCGTGGTGCAAGACATCGGTTATACCAGGCCTGAATACGGCTTCGACTATCGCTCCTGCGGCATTCTGAACGGCATTAAGGAGCAATCTACCGATATCGATATGGGCGTCAGCAAGTCGCTGGAGGCTAAGGAGAGCACCGGAGTCAGCCATCTTGAGGAAGTCGGCGCCGGTGACCAGGGCATGATGTTTGGTTTTGCCTGCAATGAGACGCCGGAGCTGATGCCGATGCCGATTACGTTAGCTCATAAGTTAGCCCAACGTTTGGCACGGGTAAGGAAGGACGGCATCTTACCCTATCTCCGCCCCGATGGTAAGACGCAGGTAAGTGTTGAGTACAGATTAGGGGTGCCGAAGCGGGTTACCAATGTCGTCATCGCTGCTCAGCATGACCCTGATGTTGACCACGCTCAAATAGAGAAAGACCTTATCAAATATGTCATCAAGGAGGTAATTCCTACCTCGCTACTTGATAAGAAAACCGAATATTATGTCAATGCCACCGGTCGGTTCGTCATCGGCGGGCCTGTCGGTGATACCGGTTTCACCGGTCGTAAACTGCTGGTGGACACCTACGGCGGGGTTGCCCGGCATGGCGGTGGCGCCTTCTCAGGTAAAGACCCGACCAAGGTTGACCGCTCGGCATCCTACGCCGCCCGCTATATCTGCAAGAATATCGTGGCTGCCGGCCTGGCTGACCGGGCTGAACTTCAGGTGGCTTATGTTATTGGTGTTGCCCACCCGCTCTCCGTCTCCATCGAGACCTTCGGCACGGGTAAAGTCGATAATGATGTCCTGATGAAACTGATTAATAAGCACTTCGACCTCAGACCGGCGGCTATTATTCAGCACTTCGACCTGCGCCGTCCTATTTTCAGAC
>JACQOL010000163.1 GCA_016202555.1 Chloroflexota bacterium
ACAGTGCCAAAAGTATATGTGAAACTGCCGCCGCCCAGGTCTTGGTAGCTACCACCCATATCCATAAGGATGTTAGGCTGCGTACCTTTGCCCATGGCAGGCTGCTTCTGTTCTCCTTTGAAGGTATAGGGCTGGCCCTGTCCTGGAGCCAGGACGTAGCTCAGCCACTCGGTGAGCTTGCTGTTGGAGTCTTGCTTCAAATAGGCTATGGTAAAACGGACATTCATCACGCCAGGAGCCGGGACCGCTTTCGAGAGGTCATCCACATCGGTCAGTTTCAAAGGCGCCCCAGCGTTGTCAGTGAGGGTGAAGGTGACCACCGGCTTGCGGTCAGCTGGTATCTCAGCCTTGGTGATGGTCAGTTTGACTCCTGGCCCGGGTGGTAGCGCCGCGGCTGCTCCGGGCGGGCCGGCAGCACCAGCGGCACCCGCCGGACCCGTCGCCCCTTGAGGACCTGTTGTACCCGCGGGACCAGTACAGGCGGCCAGTAGCGCTATTAACCCTACTGACGCCCCAGCTATAATCCACCAGATTTTCTTACTCATGCTGACCTCCTTAAAACATAAAAAACTAGCCCCTTGGCTAGTTTAATAATCCCCACCTGAACCCTTTGTGGTTCTTTAAGCGACTCACTGTGTCACCTTTACAAGCAACACCCCACAGTAAAACGATGGGTGCTCTTTTAACTGTCTTTCACATCTCCAAGCTACGACATTATCATATTAGTTAGGATTTGTCAATACTTTTTACTAAATATTTTTACGTGCTTACTACTAGCTCTTTAGCTAGTCTTATCTCTACTTTTAGAGAGTTGTGCCTTCACCATTGAACGAACATGGGCATAATGACATGGGTGTAGTTAGCCACACCTACCGGACGAATAACACCGGGACTGGATGGATTAGTTGTTTCCAGAGCTACCTGTGATTCACCAAGCACACCAAGCACATCAATCAGATAGCGACCATTAAAGGCAATCTTGGCCTCTTCACCTTCAACAACAGCGTCAATCTCACCAACATCATCACCAATCTCTTCAGAGCGGGCGGAAACGGTTAACCTACCTGGGGTTAGCTCACTACCTGGGGTAATCACCAGGCGGACAATACCACTGCCATCACGGGCAAAGATAGCAGCCGTTCTGGTTGCCCTCAAAAACTCAGCAACCCCAACCACTACCCGCGTATTAGAGCTCTGCGGAATAAGCTGACCGTATTGGGGGAAACCACCTTGAACAAGCTGAGACACCAGCTCAGTTGCCTTCAAACGAAACAGGGCTTGACTTTTATTCGGATTTACTGTTATGTCAACTGTTTCCTCATCGTCAGCCATCAGCCGATTTAGCTCGGCCAGGGTACGTGCCGGAATAATAACCTCCGTCTTCTGACTAACCGGAGTAGCGAGAGGTAGTTTATAGACCGCCAATCTAAAGCCATCAGCCGCGGCTAGCGTCAGCCAATCGTTCTCAAACTGAGCATTAACGCCGGTAAGCACGGGACGGGATTCCTCCGATGCCGCCGCAAAAACAACCCGACTAATTCCCTGACGAAGTGCGTCTACCTCAACCCTGGTGGTGATACCATCTTCAACCGTCGGGATGGGTGGGAAATCCTTAGCATCAATACCACTGATACGAGCCTCAAAACGGGCACACTTTAATTCTACAGTCTTCGTCCGGGGGGCAAGACTAATATCAATCCTATCGTTGGGTAAGGAGGTAATAAACTCGGTAAGCAACCGGGCGGGAACAGTAATTTCTCCCTCTTCCTCTACTTTTGCCCCAATCCAGCAACTAATCGCCATCTCCAGATTGGTGGCAACCAGCTTAAGACGGGACTGGTCAGTGGCCAAGAGGACATTATTAGTTATCGGCAGAGTTGTTCTGGTAGCTACTGCCCTACCGACGATACCAAGCCCCCGGCTTAGATTTTCCTGAAGACATGATAACTTCATCATTCACCCCCCTATATTACGAGATTACTTACTAACACCCTCACACTTTATCCACTTACTAAACTACCTTATCTTTTTTGTGATGGTGAGAAGTAGTATATACCAAACAATGCTTTTTATTCAAGGTCAGTTATTCCCCTAGACCCCACTGATAGAACTGGTAACGAAGCATCTGCCATTCCGTAAAATATGACTATCGGCTTCTTGAGCAGAGCCCCAATCAACAACAGTTCCTATCTTTAAGCAAAGGCTAAAAAGGGCGGTTTCTGGAGCACCTGTGATACCTTACTAGCGGCTTGCCCCCGATGGCTAATCTGGTTTTTTATCTCCAGGGGTAACTCAGCCATTGTCTTACCTAATTCAGGTAAGTAAAAGACCGGGTCGTAGCCAAAACCCAGTTCCCCTCTCGACTGGAAAGCTATCATCCCCCGACACTCGCCGGAACAAAGGGCTACCTCCCCACCAGGAGTCGCCAGGGCAATAACACAGCGGAAACAGGCAGTGCGCTCCAACCACGGCACGCCTTTAAGCCGCGACAATAAGTAGTTGACCCTATCCCTATCAGAAGCACCCTCACCGGCATAGCGGGCAGATAGCCGACCGGGCTCACCGGCTAAGGCATCAACTTCCAACCCCGAATCATCTGCCAGTGCCAGTAGGCGGCTCTCCGCAGCATAGACAGTTGCCTTTAAGCGGGCGTTTTCCTCCAGACTTTCTCCCACTTCATCCACCACTGTCGTGATACCCTGTTCCGCCAGAGTAACCAGCCTAAACGGCAGGCTCTTTAAGAGACTCTGATATTCACGCACCTTACCCTGATTATTGGTCGCCAGGAGAAGACGGCTCATAAAATCCCAAATAATTAACTTGGCAGCTACTTAGTAAGCTCGGCAACCGTCATTGCGGCCATCGTCATCGTCTTGAGGGTGCCTCTTGCTCCTAACTCCAGGGCTACCTTGCTTATCGTCCGGTTGTCAGGAGCTTCCAGGATGTTGATGAAATCCCACGGTCCAAGAAGAGCATATTGGGCTAGTATCTTAGCCCCCATAGCCTCGACCTCTTTATTAACCTCGTTGATTCTCTGGGGATTACTCTTTATGGTCTTTCTTCCCTCGTCAGTTAAACTGGTAAGCATAACATAGATTGCCATTTGTTAACCTCCTCCTCAAATAATTCCGAGCGCCATCAGGCTATTTCCTAATGAACAGTCACGACCACAGACTATTCAAGAGCAATGAATCTCTTCGCTAACTTCTTCATCACCTGAGGCATAGTCGTGTATTCCATCTCCTCAAGAGGCAGGCGGTGTGGTTCAAAGGGACCGTGAGCCCGCATATAGTCAGCAATATCATTCGCCTTCTGGCGGGCATTATCAAAGGACTTATCAGCCAGCATATCGCGCGGTCCAATCAGCTTACCTTCAGAAAGCTGAAAACCAAGAGCCACTACTCTGGGTGGGCCATCAAAGCGAGTCGGGGTGCTATCAGCAATAGATACCGGCATCAGTGGCCCATTATGCGAGCCGCGCATCCAGCCTTCAACCAGAATAGGCACAGTGAATGGCTCCAGCACCTCGCCGACCGCCGGGAAATCACCCTGGGAACGAACAATACACACCGGGTCATCCTTACCCACATACCGTCCAGCAATTAAAGACAGACGCTGAGTTGAGGATACGGCGGCAATTTGCTTGGTTACCCGGTGATAAACTGCCTTAACCATAAAGCGTGAAGGTGCCCCGATGAAAACCAGCAGGTCATAAATTTCTTCAGGGGCATTAAAGGTTATCTTCTTACCTTCCTTTATGTCGTGCACCTCAAAAGCAAAACCTTTGTGCATATTCTCAGCAATAACTAGACCAATCGTATTAAATGGGTCAGCGAACATCTTATACAGCGGTAAATTCCAGGCTCCGGATGAGGTCTTGTCAGCCATAAAAATAATTACTGTCTCCGCCCCGCGCTCCTCAAATGTCATCTCGGCTACTCCCGGACCCATCCCCTTGACATTACCCGAGAAGGCATCAGCAAGCAAATCCTGCCCGGCACCATGAAGTTTTAATTTCTTAGCGAGGGCAGTACAACTAACAAAAGTATCCCAGGCCAACTTATGGATTTGCTCATTGTTTTCACCCTGCTGATGAGTCATAATCAGTTGCAGGTCATCACCGCACTTGGTTATATGGTAGTCAATCAGCAAACCCTGCCTCTTCACCTTAGCCAAACAACTATCCGCCTCAGCCAAGAGGTCAGGGTGGGACTCAGAATGACCCACATAGCCACCAATATCAGCCTTGATGACACTCAATGCTATTTCCATAACCCCTCCTTGGTAATTTATTAGTTAATACGCCAACCAATCTCGCTCTCTGGTAGGAAGAAGCCCCAAATTAGGAGGTCTACCAGGCAAAAACCCGACTACCTCATCCAGTCCGACTAAGGTAAAAATCTGAACAAGCCCACTTCTAATTAGGTTTGATAATGAATAATCGCGTAACGATGCTATTGCTGCCAATAACGCCCCTTAACGAAAGATTGGTTGAAAACTTTTCCGAATGCTGACGCTAAAACAACGATAGTTTAACAACTTAACCCAATCCTGTCAAGAAACTGGATTGAGACTGTTTATGAACCCAATCACCTCTTTATCCCTTTGTCAACAATCTCTGTCTTGACCTAAAGCGTGTGGGAAACCTGACTGAGGTAGCTTTAGTCCAATCGTCGCAGTCGGGGAACAAAAAGCAACATCAGAACAGATATAAAAGTTAGCACGATGGCAAACCCACCAACTGCCCACTGCACGCCAATAGCCTCTGTCAGCAGCCCGGCGGCGAAGCTAGCAAAGGAACTCAGTCCCGCCTCCATCATAAAAATACTCATCACCCGCCCTCGGTAGCCATCTTCACTGTAGTACTGAAGCAAAGTACTTGCCAATGTTACCCGCCCCGACTGCCCCAACCCGAGGATAACAACAATGGTCAGGGAGATAGGCCAAGAGCTGGAGAAGGAGAAACCAGTTAGAGCGATACCCAGAATCAGACTGCTTACCAGCATCATCAGACCCCGCTTTTTGTTAGGCAGGGAGGCAAGGAAAAGGGAACTGACAACGGCGCCAACGCCGGAGGCACTCATCAACACCCCCAAACCGGTAGCGCCGACCTTAAGAATATCATCAGTGAAAATCGGCAGTAGCATCTGATAAGGCATCGAGAGGACGACGGTGACGAGGGCAAAGAGTAAGACAAAAAGGATGACAGTCTCACGACGGATATACTGTAAGCCATCCTTTATATCAACCAAAACACCCCGACCACGAATGATTATGGCACTGGTACGCTTCATAAAGGCGATGAAGACCATTCCCATAATGTCCAGCCCAGCCATCATATAGTAAATCGCCTGAAAGCCCAAAGCGTCGATAAGGAAGCCAGCCACCGCCGGTGCCAGGAACCGCAGGGCGTTTACCTCCATGTTAGCCAGGGACACGGCGTTCATCACCTCTTCCTTAGCGACAATCTCGCTGATAATCGCCTGACGGGTAGGCAGGATAAGACCATCTATTGACCCCTGCAACAAGCCAGCGACCACCATAATCCACCACGAGCCGGCCCGCTCAGCACTGAGGTAACCTAAAGTCAAGGCAAGAGCAATGCCTAGAGCAACCAGGGCTGAGCCGACTAATCCAACACTCAATACATACTTTTTCTGCATCCGGTCAGCAATGACCCCACCAAACAGGGCAACAAAGAGAGTAGGCCCGGAATAAGCCAGCACCACCCCCGCCAGAATCGCAGCCGAGCCGGTCAGACGATAGGCGAGCAGGGAGCGAACCATCAGCTGCATGCTCATTGCCGCCATCATCCCCCCCATCCCCCAGAAGTAGAGACGGAAGGACGGGTTCTTTAAAGAACTAAAAGTCCCCAGGTTACGCAGGGAAATTTTACCTACCACCCACCCTCCTATCCTGATATTTATCTGTCTGTCTGCTTCTCACTACTGCCCACGCTTTCAAATTACAAAAGGAAAAGGCGGTGCCGCAACAAGGGCAAGCTTTTCCCAGTGTTTGCCTGATAACCATCTAGGTTACACCAATAGCCCTGGAAAAGACAAATGGACAGATTAACTTAACATTGCCTGGGAAGCCTAACTGAGGGCTAGTCCAGCCTACGCAGCCGGGGGAGGAAAGCCAGCGCCAGTATCATCAGAACGACAAGCACTATGGCAAACCCACCCACTGCCCATTGCACCCCCATACTCTCAGCTAATAATCCAGCTCCAAAGGTGCCCAGACTAGATAGACCAAACTCCATCATGTAAATACTAATTACCCTTCCCCGATACTCATCCGTTGAATAGGTTTGAAGCAGGGTATTACTCAATGCCATTCGCCCCGTCTGCCCCAGTCCGACGAAAACAATCAAGGTCAGGGAGAAAGACCAGGAGCTAGAGAAGGCGAAACCCACCAAGGTGATGCCCGAAATGAGACAGCTAATCAGCAACATCAAGCCCCGCTTCTTGTTGGGTATAGAGGCTAGGAAAAGGGAGCTAATGATGGCACCGGCACCGGCAACGCTCATCAGTATCCCCATCCCCTTGGCACCAACCTTAAGGATATCGTCAGTAAAGATGGGCAGTAACAGCTGGTAAGGCATAGAGAGGATGGAAACAAAAACAATTAAGACCAGAATAAGTAAGATAACAGTCTCACGCCGAATATAGTGAAGCCCTTCTTTAATGTCAGCTATGGTACCACGACCGCGCAGTGTTATAGTTCTGGTCAGTGGCATCAGAGCAATGGGGAACACCGATATAAAATAAAATCCAGCCATAATATAATAGACAGCGGCGAAACCCCAAGCCTCAATGAGAAAGCCACTGACCGCTGGCGCCAGCAGCCGCAGAGCGCTCATCTCCAGCATACCCAGGGAGATAGCGTTCATCATCTGGTCATGGCGCACTATCTCAGGGGCGATTGCCTGACGGGAAGGCAGCATCAGCCCGGAAATAACCCCGTTAAACAGACTAGCAACAAACAGAATCCACCATGAGTCGGGGCGCTCAACGCTGAGGTAGCCCAGAGTCAGGGAAAGAGCGACCCCCAGGGAGACTAAAGCTGAACCGGACTGACCAGCCAGCAAAACATACTTCTTATGCACCCGGTCGGCAAGAACCCCCCCGAAGAGGGACAGAAAGAGCATCGGTAAAGCAGACGCTAAAGACATCACCCCCAGAATAGCGGCGGAACCCGTGATGCGATAAATAAGTAAGGAGCGTACCAGCATCTCCATATTCATCGGGGTCAGAAAGCCTATCATACCAATGAAGAAGAGGCGGTAGGCCGGATTCTTCAATGAGTCAAAAGTTCCCAGATTGCGCAGGGAAATTCTGCTCCCACCCATACCCCGATTTTCATCTAATGGTCTATTACTCACTACTTCCCATCTTTCAAGTTACAAAGGAAAAATACGGCACCATTACAGGAGGCAAACTTTAGCCGAAGTTTGCCCGATAGCCCTTTAGTCTACACCTATCGCTCTGGAAAAGCCAAATAGGCAGATTGACTTAAAGCGGTGAGAAAAAGCCTGAATCAGGGCTAGTCCAGCCGGCGCAGTCGGGGGACGAAGACCAGGGTCAATATCATCAGGAGGACAAGCACCATGGCAAAGCCACCGATTGCCCACGGGGCTCCGATACTCTCGGCCATAATACCGGCGAAAAAGGTACCCAGGCTGCTTAACCCCATATCCATCATATTGACACTCATCACCCGCCCTAGATATTCGGCATCTGAATAGCTCTGGAGCAGGGTACTACCCAAAGTCTGACGACTGGCTTGCCCTAAGCCAATGAAGACCATCAAGCCCAGGGAGAGAGGCCATGACCGAGAAAAAGCGAAAGCGACCAAAGCCATACCTAGAACCAGACTACTGAGTAACAATATACTACCACGCCTTTTGTTAGGTAGAGAGGCGAGGATAAGAGAACCAACCATAGCTCCTGCTCCAGAGACGCTCATCATCACTCCCAGTCCAGTCGCCCCTACCTTGAGGATATCATCGGCAAAGATTGGCATCATCATCTGGTAAGGCATCGAGAGTATGACGATTGCCAGAGTGAAAATAAGGACAGTCAGAATAATCGGTTTACGCCACATATATTTTAGTCCTTCTTTAATGTCAACCAGAACGCTACTACCACGCCTAGAAATAGTGCCGGTAGCTGGGATAAAATTAGTAAAAACGACCGCCATAAGATATAACCCGGTCATAGTATAAAAGACAGCCTCAAAATTAAAGGCGTCAATCAGAAAGCCAGCCGCGGCTGGAGCTAACAATCGGAGAGTGCCCATACCCAAGCTATTCAAAGCGACGGCATTCATCACTTGTTCCTTACCGACAATCTCAGGGATAATTGCCTGACGAGCCGGCATCATAAAAGCCATAACGGTACCCTGGAGTATGGCATTCACCATCAGTACCCACCATGAGCCAGGATGCTGAGGACTGAGGTAACCCGTAGTCAAAGCAACAGCGACACTTAAAGCCACCACCGCTGAGGCGACCTGTCCAGCTTGAATGACTCGTTTCTTTTGCACACGGTCGGCAAGAACGCCACCGAAGAGGGAGAGCAACAACTGAGGCAAAGCATTTGCCAGAGACATCAAACCCAGAATAGCCGCTGAACCAGTCAAACGATAGATGAGGAGAGCCCGGGTGACCTGTTGCATATTCATCGAGCCCCACTGCCCTACCATCCCCAGAAAGTAGAAACGATAAGCTGAGTTTTTCAGGGAGTCGATGGTCTTCACATTGCGCAGGGGGTTTCTACCACCACCCATACCTATATCCTGATTTCCACCTGTTTGTCTATCGCTCACTACTTATCACGCTTTCACTTTCTAAGCCTTCTTGAAGAAACAAATAGGGGGGAAATTACACCCTGGCAGGAAGCAAACTTTTCCCAGAGTTTATCTTACAACCTTCCAGTCTACACCAATAGCTCTTGTAAGGACAAATATCGCGAATTAAGGTCGTCTAGAATCTCCTTGGGTCGGTAGCAATATCCACAATGACCGCATTTTTTAACGATAATGCTTCCTCAACTTTTCCGGCTAGTTCTGCCGGGTCAGTGATTTTTATACCGGTACCGCCACAGCTTTGGGCATATTGAGCGAAATCACAGTTATAAAGGTCAGTTTGCCAATTCGAATAATGTTCCACCTTCTGCTCTTGCATTATCATGCCAAGCTGTTTATTGTTAAATAAGAATATCTTAATGGGAAGTTCGTACTTCACCGCGGTTAGAAAGTCACCCATCACCATAGAGAATCCGCCGTCTCCGGTAATGCAAACAACTTGTCTCTCGGGATACGCCAGTTGAGCTGCCATAGCACCGGGCAAGCCAAAGCCCATTGAGGCAAGATAGCCGGACATTACCATTTGTTGCCTCTGTTTCATCCAGAAGTTTCGACCGAACCACCAGCCGTTCTCTCCAATATCCAAAGAGATAATGGCATCACTGGCTATTTTTTCATTCAATACCTTAATGATATATTGTGGTCTTATCGGGCTGCGCGAGGCATCCGCTTCTCGCTTCAATAAATCAATCCAGGCTTCCTTGAGCTTAGCTATCTCAGCCAGATATTCCTGATCTTCCCTCTTTTTCACAGCATCGGTCAGCTGGGGTATTAGCTCGGCACTGTTCCCCCACAGTCCAACCTCTACAGGATAAGTTTTAGCTATCATCATCGGGTCAATATCAATCTGTATCATCTTCTTAGCAGGAAGCTGGGTCATATCCGAAAATGAAGAACCAACGACAATCATCAAATCACTGTCCCGCACCAGTTTGGCAGCAGCGGTTGAGCCAATTGTGCCGTGACTTCCCACATAGAGTTCATTATCTTCATCAATGACTCCCTTACCCCTAAACGTTGTCACAATGGGGGCTGTAATCTTCTGGGCCAGTCGCAGTAATTTGTCACCCTGCCCCATCGCCCCGAAGCCAGATATTATTACCGGTCTTTTGGCTTCATCGATAACCGATGCCGCTTTTGTAAGCAGAGAGCCACACTGCGTCGTATTCCGGTTGGTAATTCTCCCTTCCATCGGCAGTATTGGCGTATCACAGGGAAGTTTCTGAATATCATTAGGGATACTAATATGGGCAACGCCTCTTTCAATCAGGGCATGCTTTATTGCCAAGGTTGTAAGCGTCGTCGTTTGGTCTTCTGACATTAAGATTTTATTGAAGACGCAGATTGGCTCAAAAAAAGAGTGCTGGTCAATTTCCTGAAAGGAACCTGGCCCGATTAATTGCCTCTTCACCAGCCCAGTAAGGGCGAGAACCGGGGAATGGTCTAATTTCGCATCATATAACCCCGTCGCCAGATTAGTCGCCCCTGGGCCGGCGATGGTCAAACAAGCGGCCGGGTGCCCGACTAGTTTACCATAAGCCGAAGCCATAAAAGCAGCTACTTGTTCGTGTCGCACCTGGATATACTTCAACCGGCTGTTTTTCCTTATCGCCTCTATTAACCCCAGCGAGGAGGTTCCAGGGATGCCAAAAACGTACTTGATGCCCCACTCAGCCATTTGTTCAATCAAAACATCGGCAACGGTTTTTTCAACCTTTTCCTCTTTATCGTAATGCTCGGTCAATGATACGAAAGCGCTTTTAGAAGCATTACAAACAGGACAGGTCCAATCTGCCGATAATTCTGAGAATTTCTTTGCTTCGTTTTTTTCATCATAAATATAATTGCAGACGGTGCATCTAAGCTTAAGCATCACATAACCCCCACCATCAGTAATCTGATTTTTGAGGCAATACCTAAATTATTTGATGAAATTTAAAGGGCGGGTATTTTTACTTGTCCTTCCCCGCCCTTTCTGCAGCCTACCGGCTTGGTCACTTAGCCTAACTCACGCTTTAGTATCTCCCGATAACGCCCCGACAGCAGCTGGATGAACAACAATCTCATCCCCCTCCCGGTCAACTACTGCCGTATCCCCGGCACGGAACTGAGCACGGAGCAAACTATCTGAGAGTTTATCTTCGACCATATTTTGAATTACCCGGCGCAACGGCCGAGCTCCGAAGACCACATCATAGCCCTTCTCACTCAGGAAATCCTTAGCGGCATCAGTTACCTCAAGTTTTATTTCCTTCTCTGCCAGCTGTTTACTTACTGTCGCCAGCATTAAATCAACGATTTGCCGGATATGCTCTTTATTCAAGGCGTGGAATACCACTACGCTATCAATACGGTTGAGGAACTCAGGACGGAAGGTCTTCTTTAGTTCGTCAAGCAACTTCCCCTTCATCCCCTCATAGTCTGTCTGCTGAGTCTTAGCTTCATTACTACGAGAGGTAAAACCGATTGAGCTCCCCTTTCTGATAAGGTCAGCACCGATGTTGCTGGTCATAACGATAATACTGTTGCGGAAATCGACCCGTCTCCCTCTGGCGTCGGTCAGATGACCATCGTCAAATATCTGGAGCAAGATGTTGAACACATCAGGGTGAGCCTTTTCAATCTCATCAAGTAGGATACAGCAATATGACTTACGCCTCACTGCCTCGGTCAATGGCCCGCCTTCGTCATGGCCAACATAGCCTGGCGGTGCCCCAACCAACCGGGATACGGTGTGCCTTTCCTGATATTCGGACATATCAAGCCTAATCAGAGCATCCTCTTTACCAAACATAAACTCAGCCAGCGCCTTAACCAACTCGGTCTTACCAACCCCGGTCGGGCCGAGAAAGATAAAATTACCGATTGGATGCCTCGGGTCCTTAAGACCAGCTCTGGCTCGCCTCACCGCTTTAGCCACGGTGGTGATGGCTTCATCCTGACTAATAATACGCTTGTGCAGTACCTCTTCCATATGAAGCAGCCGACCGGTCTCATCACTACTCAGTTGCACTACCGGAATACCGGTCCACATGCTAACCACGGCAGCAATGTCTTCCTCAGTCACTACTGGCTTCTCTGACCCCCGTTCAGCGTACCATGCCTCTTCCAGCTTTTTTATTTTCTCCTCATTTTGTACCTCTCGCTCACGCAGTTCGGCAGCAGAATCATACTGCTGACTAGCCAGAGCGGCCTCTTTATCCTTACGCAGAATATCCCCGCCTTCCTTAGCTTCCTTCAGAGGAATCGGTTGAGCCTGGTACCTAATCTTCACCCGTGATGCTGCCTCATCAATTAAGTCAATCGCCTTGTCCGGTAAGAAACGGTCAGCGATATATCTAGCGGCTAAGGTGACGGCGGCACTCACTGCCTCGTCGCTTATCGTCAGCTTGTGGTGCTCCTCGTAACGCCCCTTAATCCCGCGTAAAATCGCCACCGCTTCATCGACCGAAGGCTCCTCAACTAAAACCGGCTGGAAACGGCGCTCTAAAGCAGCATCCCGCTCTACATATTTACGGTAATCATCAAGGGTCGTCGCCCCAATACACTGTATCTCTCCCCTGGCCAGTGACGGTTTAAGAATACTGGCGGCATCAATCGCCCCCTCGGCAGCTCCGGCACCGACAATGGTGTGGAACTCGTCGACAAAGAGCATACAGTTACCGCTCGTTTTTATCTCATCGAGAATTTTCTTGAGTCTCTCTTCAAACTCGCCCCGGTATTTTGTCCCGGCGACCACGGCCGCCATATCCAGCGTTATTAGCCGTTTGTCCTGCAGTGTTTCGGGAACATCACCGGAAACAATACGGTGAGCCAAACCCTCAACAATGGCCGTCTTACCGACTCCCGGTTCACCGATGAGAGCCGGATTGTTCTTGGTGCGGCGGCTGAGAATTTGAATTACTCGCTCGATTTCTTTGTCCCGGCCGATAATCGGGTCGAGTTTGCCGGCACGGGCCGCCTCGGTCAGGTCGGTGCTCAACTGGTCGAGCACGGGAGTCCGGCTGGCGGTGCGGGCAGGCCGCGCCCGTGTAG
>JACQOL010000150.1 GCA_016202555.1 Chloroflexota bacterium
ATAAGGAGCTGGTGCATACCGGGCGCCTGGTGCCGCTCTATCCGCTCACCCGGGGACTACACCCCCGCCAGGTCAGAAAACTGATGAAGTCAGTGGTCGACCAGTGGGCAGGGCAGATAACCGATTTCCTGTCCGCCAGGTTGAGAGAGAGGCAGCAGCTACTCGAACTACCCCAGGCGATAAACCAGGCGCACTTTCCTGAAGATGAAGCTCTGAAGGCACGAGCCAGGGTTCGCCTGGCTTTTGACGAACTTTTCCTGCTCCAGTTAGGTGTGCTCAGTAAAAAGCGCCACTGGCAGGAGGGTCAGCGAGGTAACCCTCTCCCCACCGAGCCAGCGGTGCTGGCAGCATTTGTCCAATCATTGCCTTTTGCCCTGACCGTTGCTCAGAATAAGGCACTTAAGGAACTGCTGGCTGATTTAGATAAATCGCAACCAATGTCCCGCTTGCTACAGGGGGATGTCGGTAGCGGTAAGACGGTCGTCGCCGTCGCCGCTTTGCTGATGGCGGTAGCCAACGGCTATCAGGGGGCATTGATGGCGCCGACAGAAATCCTGGCCGAGCAGCACTTTCGTACCATCTGCCAGCTCTTATCACGAAGCGGAAATTTAGTCAAGGATGAGAATTACCGGCAGAGCTATGTCGGTCTCTTGCCCCACCCTCTGACGGTGGCATTAGTTATCGGCGATGTTACCAAAGGTAAAAAGAAGGAGCTTCAGAAACTTATTGCCGGCGGGGAGATAGATATTGTTATTGGTACTCACGCCCTGATTCAGCAGGAGGTGGAATTCCATAAATTGGGGCTGGTAGTGGTTGATGAGCAGCACCGTTTCGGGGTTACCCAGCGTTCGGCACTACGGCAAAAGGGGTTTAGCCCTCATCTGCTGGTGATGACGGCGACACCTATCCCGCGCACTCTAGCCCTGACCCTGTATGGTGACCTTGACCTGTCGGTTATTGACCAGCTTCCCCCGGGGCGACAGGTAGTGAAAACAAAGTGGCTGCAACCTGCCCAGAGAGCCAGCGCCTATGCCTTCATCAAGCGCCAGCTAGTCGAGGGGCATCAAGCCTTTATTATCTGCCCGCTGGTGGAGGAATCAGAACTCATTCAGGCAAGAGCGGCTACGGCGGAATACGAGCGCCTGTCTCAGGGGGTCTTTCCTGAGCAAAGGTTAGGCTTGCTCCACGGGCATATGTCGGCAACGGAAAAGGATAAAGTAATGCGTTGCTTTCGGGCTGGCGAGCTGGATATTCTGGTGGCAACTCCGGTGGTGGAGGTGGGTATTGATGTGCCTAATGCTACGGTGATGCTGGTAGAGAGCGCTGATAGATTTGGTCTGTCGCAATTACACCAGTTCCGGGGTCGGGTAGGGCGGGGGGAAGCCCAAAGCTACTGTATGCTGCTGGCAGAAAATCCCTCGGAGGTCGCCCGGGAGCGGCTTGACATAATAGAAAAGACCCAGAATGGATTTCAACTGGCTGAGGAGGATTTGAAGCTGCGGGGTCCGGGAGAATTCTTTGGCGTAAAGCAGAGCGGCTTACCGGATTTACGAATGGCAAAGCTCTCCGATGTGGCACTACTTGAGCTAGCCCGCGGTGAAGCAATCAAGCTATTTGAAACCGACCCCTCTCTGGAAAAGCCAGAACACTCCCTGCTGGCGAAAGAGCTAGCCCGTGTCTGGCCCGAAGCCGGAGAATGGAGCTAGGGTATGATATAATGTCAAATAGCTTAAGGAGGTAGATATGAAAACATTACGGGAAAACCTGCTCCTTCAGTTCTCCGTTGTCACCTTTGTGATTCTAGGTATTATGATATTCTTTACTGCCAGGGTGATGAAGGAATCTGCAGCGAATCTGGTCCTAGAAGAAGCTACCGCTGAGTCGGTAAGTATTGTCTCCCATCTTCTCCCCGGCCAGCTCACTCCAGAGGATTTCCAAAAGCCAATGTCAGGAGACCGCTACGATGTCTTTAATAATTTTATGCAACAGTATATCGTCTCTAACCGTGTTGCTCGTATCAAGCTGTGGAGCACCGGAGGGCAGGTAATCTTTTCTACCGACCGCTCGCAGGTGGGACAGAGCTTCCCGATTGATGAGGAATTGCGTCAAGCCCTGGAAGGAGGTATCGGTCGGGAAATTTCTATACCACAAAAGGTAGAAAATGAGCAGGAACGTAATTTAGGTACCCTTATTGAAGTCTATGCCCCCATCTATAAGACAAACTCAAAAGAGGTGATGGGAGCTTACGAGGTCTATCTATATTTTGCTCCCTTTGCTCAGTTTATCGCTCAACACTCCCGTAACCTATACACAAGTATGACCGTCGGAGGCATTCTGCTTTACCTGGCTTTATTCCTGATAGTTCGTCGTGGGTGGCATACGATACTTTTCCAAAGAAGAGAAGCTGACACACGACTGCGAGAGGTGCAAGGACTTAACAGCCTCTTTCGGCAAAATCTGGTGGAGAGAGACCAAACAATTGAAAGCTTACGACACTTGAGCACCAAAATAGTCCCTCTTGAGAATTTGAACCGGGAAGAGCTAATCGTGGAATACAATAGCTTGAAGAAAGAGATAACACACCTTGCTGAGGAGGTAAGCCGTCCCCACTTGTCCGAATAACCCGGAAATTTCCCCCTTTTCTTTTTATGCCCCTCATCTGCTTCAGCAGATATACAGGATAAAGCTGACGACCAAGTTTATGGCAACACTTTTTAAGGGGGAGTGTATTTAATTAGCTGAATAAGTGCGTTTATTTGCTCGATGCTAAGACGTCCCTCCCACCCGAGCATTAGTGTATTGGGCTTACCATTCAATATCGTAGTCCTTATTACATCATCACTTAGCAGGGAAAGGCTTTCTGGCGTCAAAGGCTTGCCAAGGCCAGTAACGCCCTGGCGGTTCGGCCCGTGGCAGGCAGCACAATTGGTATCATATAATTTTTTCGCATCTACGGCGCTAGCTACTGGCGCTGCTGGTATTACTGGTGTTACTGGTGCTGGTGCTACCTCTGTTTTAGTCGCCGGTGGTGCTGCCGGGGCTGTCTCTTTAGGAGCAGCACAAGCCGATACCAGTAAAACTCCAATCACCAGCAGGGAAACAACAAACATGACTTTCTTCATCAATTAGCCTCTCTTTATCGCTTTATATTTATTGTAGAATTACCATCTTCTTCAAGACAAACTAGCGGGCACTATACCAT
>JACQOL010000151.1 GCA_016202555.1 Chloroflexota bacterium
ACCTCTACCTGGTAGGCACCAATACGCTGAGTAATACCACCAGCCTCAGTATCCATGACATTAGTCTGCCTGATGGCATCAAGCAGCCTGGTCTTGCCGTGGTCAACATGCCCCATCACTGTCACTACCGGAGGACGTGGTTGAAGACCACCCTTCAGTTTCTTATCCTGTTGGAGCTGTTGCTGCTTAATCTCCCGGATAAGGCTGACTGATTTTGTGCTTGCCTGGGGCTTCAGATGGGCTTCATAACCAAAACCGGTTACCACCGCCGCCGCTGATTCATAATCAATCGCCTGGTTAACATTAGCCATAATGCCATTCTTCATCAGACGCTTGATGACTTCAACGGAACTAACCTGTAAAAGGTCAGCCAGTTGCTTGACGCTTAAGGTATTAGAAACCTCAATCACCCGGGGCTTTGTCGCTGAAGAACCAGCACCATCCCTCTCACCCAGGGTCTCTAAGACATTTTCCTGCTTACCTAGTGTTACCACTAACTGGCTCCTCTAAAAAATCTTCTCTCAAGCGTATTACGGTTTTGAATTATCTTCGGGCAGTTTATTCTCGCTACTGCCTCTTAAAGAATTCTTTACTAAATCTCATCAGCTGCTCCCGGTTCTCCTGAGTAAGTTTCGTCTTTAAGGAATGCTCGATTCGTCCACCCTTGAGTCCTGCCTCCCAGCACTCCGCTGCCGGACAGAGATAGGTACCACGCCCTGCTTTCTTGCCGCTAGTATCAACCTCCACACTCTCATCAGAGACCCGCACTAAACGAACTAACTCCTGTTTATCCGTTACCTTGCGGCAAGCCAAGCAAGTCCGCTGCGGCAGATGCTTCACCGAACGCGGGCTAATACTCCGTTTCATCCTCATCTATTGGGATTTCTAGCTCTCGACGAGTCTTCTTCGCTCCGACTCCATCCTCATCACTATCATTCTTCTTATCTCGGAATCCCTTCTTTTTCTTTATCTTTGATTTAGGCAGAGGCTTCGCCGGTCCGGGTGCTACTAAAATATCCTCAGCAAACCGCAGTAGCGGTTTTTTAGCGGCTGGTGCTTTAACGACAGGGGCTAGAGGAATGGAAACGGTATCAAGGGATGGTAGAGGCTCAGCTTGGGCAGACGTTAAAACTGGCTCCAAAACCGCTGGCGTTTCAGTTGAAACTGCTTCTTCAGCTTCGGCTACTGGCCCGGCTGCTGCCGCCGCCTCAGCGAGTGTCCTGGCTGCCTCCGCCTTCTCTGCCTCGGCTGCTGTGACACCCTTAATATCAATTCGCCACCCGGTGAGTTTGGCCGCCAATCTAACATTTTGCCCCTCTCTACCGATGGCTAATGAAAGCTGACGGTCGGGGACGACTACAGTCGCTATCCCTCCTTCTTTGTTCAGCTCAACACTTACTATCTGGGCTGGGCTAAGAGCGTTAACAACAAAGGTGGCTACATCTGGGCTCCACATCACGACATCTACCTTTTCGCCATTCAGCTCATTAACAATATTTTGTATCCTGACACCACGAAGTCCTACGCAACAACCAACCGGGTCAACACCATCCTGGTGCGATGTCACGGCTACCTTGCTCCGGGAGCCGCCTTCACGAGCAATCGATTTTATTTCTACCGTCTTGTTTAAAACCTCAGGGACCTCCATCTCGAAAAGCCGCCTCAATAAATCCGGGTGCGAACGTGATACTATTACCCGCGGTCCCCGATTAGTTCGAACTACCTCCAGAATAATAACCTTAAGCCTCTGTCCAACCCGGTATCTCTCACTGTGCACTTGCTCATTAGCTGGTAATATTGCCTCGGTTCTACCCAAATCGATAAAAATTTGCCTCGGCTCAATACGCTGCACTAACCCGGTGATAATATCCCCTTCCCGGCCTCCATATTCCTCAACAATGGCGCTGTGCTCAGCTTCATGCAGACGCTGCAGAATAACCTGTTTGGCGGTTTGGGCCACAATGCGCCCGGCATTTGGCGGAGTGGCTTCTACCATAACGGTCTCGCCAAGCGGTATATCCGCCTTAATCCGGCGGGCTTCAGCTAACGATATCTCACAGCGGGTATCCGCGGGCTTTTTAACTACCGCTTTTTCAGCCCATACCTGAACCTTACCGTTACTGGGATTAAGCTTAACCGAAATGTTCTGGTTAACCGCAAAATTATCTTTGCGATAAGCTGATACCAGTGCTGCCTCCACGGCAGCGATAATCACTTCACTGGAAAGGTTTTTCTCTGCTGAGAGTTGTGTGATTGCGAGCAAAAAATCGCTCTTCATCCCTAATTAGACCCTCCCATTTGCTCCTAATAATAAAAAAGCGGGCACAAACCCCACTTACTCACCAAAAGTATATCATAATTAAGTCTAAGACGCAAGTTGATAGCTGGATGCTGCCAGAATCTAGAAATCCTGGCAGGGTTAGGATATAATAGGACTTACTATTCAGTAAAGAAATAATTCTTGTTAGCTTAGTGCTGAGTGAATAGTTACGTTCAGGATGGGAGGAGTTGAACTAAGAGGACTTAAGAGGAGTCCGGGGGTCAGTTTGAAAATGGAAAAAATAAAGGCTCTGGTTATTGGTGAAGTAGACACTCGTCACCATCAGCTCGGTGAAATATCCCTGAAAATCCACGCTAATCCTGAGCTAGGTTTGAAGGAAGTCAAGGCCGCCAACTGGCTAACCGAATACCTGGAAGAAAATGGTTTCTCTGTTGAACGAGGGATAGGTGAATTACCAACTGCTTTCAGGGCAAGTTACGGCGAAGGAAAACCGGCTATCGCTATTTTGGCTGAGTATGATGCCCTGCCTGATATCGGTCATGCCTGTGGGCACAATCTAATCGCTACTACTGCCATTGGTGCCGGAGTCGCTGCCAGGCCAGCCGTTGACCAACTTGGCGGTAGTATTCTGGTTATCGGCACCCCGGCTGAGGAGGGATATGGGGGCAAGATAATATTGGCCGGGAGGGGAGTCTTCAATAACTTAGATATCGCCATGATGGTGCACCCGGGGACATATGATGCGGCTACCACTCAGGCCCTCGCTTGCCAGACCCTGAATATCGAATTTTTGGGGAAAGCGGCTCATGCCGCTGCCGAGCCTGAGGCAGGTATTAATGCTCTGGAAGCGATGCTCCAATCATTCACTGCCATTAATTCACTGCGCCAGCATATTAAAAGCACTGCCCGCATCCACGGTATTATCACCGATGGCGGGGCGGCGGCTAATATCGTTCCCGCTCACAGTGCCGGGAACTTTATCGTTCGTGCTGAGGATGATGCCTATCTTGACGAACTGAAGGAGAAGGTTCTAAACTGCTTTGTCGGCGCCGCCACTGCTACTGGCGCTCAACTGCAATACAAATGGGGTGAGACGCGTTATGCTCCGCTTCTCAATAACTTGTCTCTGGCTAAATTGTTTGCCCGCAATATGAGGTCATTAGGACGTAAGATTACCCTCTCTGACCCGACTAACAGCTTTGGGAGCACCGATATGGGTAATGTTAGCCAAATGGTGCCTAGCATTCATCCGTTCGTCGCCATTGCCCAGCCAGATGTCTTAGCCCACTCTCCCCGGTTTGCCGTGGCAGCCGCCTCAGAGGCAGGCACCAGGGGGATGCTTGACGCCGCTAAGGCGCTGGCAATGACAGTTGTTGACCTGCTATCCAATCCGGAGATAGTCGATAAGATTAAAGAGGAGTTTCACCAGGAAAATTGATTAAAATAGGTATTCCCAGAGCACTGCTTTACTATCAGTACTACCCCATGTGGCAGACCTTCTTTAGCGAACTGGGGGCAGAAGTGGTGGTCTCACCACCAACTACTCAGGCGATGCTTGCCGCAGGCTCAGCCCGGGTTGTCGCTGATACCTGTCTGCCGGTGAAGGTTTTTTTGGGTCATGTCCTTTCACTGGTTGACAGGTGCGACCGGATTTTTATTCCGGCTATCCGCAGCGTACAGGGTAATGTTTACAAC
>JACQOL010000159.1 GCA_016202555.1 Chloroflexota bacterium
GACTTTGGGCGGCCAGTCTTGCCTCCTGACGGCTTAGCCCGCCCTCTATCATATCATCGGCACCGAATCGGTAAAACAGAGGAGCCCTTTTCTCCAGTTTGCTCTTTACCTCTTTGATGACTTCCAGGGGAAACCGAAGCCTTCCAATCATATCGCCACCATATTTGTCGTTACGCTGGTTGGTGTAGGGCGATAAGAATTGGCACAGCAGGAAGCCGTGAGCCCCATGTAACTCTACTGCGTCGCAGCCAGCATCTATCGCTCGGCGGGCAGCCTCCCCGAAAGCGGTAACTACTGTCTTAATCTCCGGGAGAGTCATTTCTTTGGGAATCTCTTTGCTCCTAGGAGGTATAATGTTTGAGGGTCCGAAAGGTTGCTTCCCAGTGATATTGCTGCTAGTTTTCGCCCCGCCATGGGTTATCTGTATAACTACTTTTGCCCCTTCACTGTGGATAGCTTTTACCAACTGACTGAGACCGGGAATGAGCTTGTCATGGTACAGGCCCATCTGGCTGGAGGATAGTCTGCCGTCTCTCGAGACATAGGTATGCTCAAGGATTATTAACCCCACCCCGCCTCTGGCCCGGGTGGTGTAGTGCTTTAGATGTCTCTCGGTGACCTCACCTTCCTCAGTTGCCATGTTGGTAGCCATTGGTGCCATCACCAGGCGGTTTTTTAGCCTGAGTCCCCTTATCTCGATTGCATCAAAAAGTCCCGGCATGCTAACTTACCTCTATAAACCGCTTTTCTATCGATAATCCAGTATATCAGGCAAGATGTTATCTGGCAACAAATGTGGTAAAATGTAGAGCAAGGTTAGTTCTAGCGGTAATTCAACGCTATTTGAAGGTGATTTACCATGACTATTTCTCAGGGAAGTAATGAAAGCCTAAATCTGAAGTCTATCACTTGGGGTGACCTGACCTGGTTTAACATTGAGCGACCCTCCAGACGGGAAATGGAGTATCTGGCTAAAAATTACCCCTTTCATCCTCTGGATTTGGACGACTGTCTCAGCCGAATCCAGCGAGCCAAAATAGATGAATATGAAGACTACCTTTTTTTAATCATTCCCTATTCAAGGTGGGATAAGAAGGTTCGGGTCAGTACCCACGAGCAGGTCTCGGTTTTCATAGGCGCTAAGTATCTCATCACCATTCATAGCGGTGAGCTAAAACCATTGCTCAAGCTCTTTAATGAATGCCAGGCTGAGGAAAAGACTCGGCAGGCAAATTTTCAATACGGCTCGGGCTATCTGCTTTACCGGATATTGGACAGGACGGTTGACGCCTACTTTCCTATCCTGGATGCAATTCTGAACTGGGTGGATGATATTGAGGATGCCGTCTTTGATAAAAATATTAAGGCGGCGCAGGAAGTAGCCACCCTGCGCCGCGACATTATTACTCAACGGCGTATTATGCTGCCCTGGCGGTCAATTATTGCTGAGCTTGAGGCTAAACTAAAGCGGTTTAGCACCCGGGACAACGATGAGAGAGCCATTTATTTTGGCGACCTCCTCGACCATGTGAATAAGATTTGCGACTCCCTGGAGGAAGCTAAAGAAATTGTTGAGGTTTATAAGGATACCGATTCTGTTTTAGGGACTGAACAACTTGGCGATATTCTTCGCGTATTGACTATCGTCACCACTATAGCTACTGTGCTGACGGCTCTGACTAGCTTTTATGGGATGAATATTCCCTTACCCGGAGGAGCGAATCCAGGTGGTAATGCTTACTCCTGGATTTACCATTTAATAGCGGCGATAGTAGTAGTGGGCACTATGTTATTCTACTTCCGCCGTAAGCGCTGGATTTAGCATGAAAGTTTCTTCCCGCTTGGTCGTTATTGCTGCTATCTTTGTTACCTGTCTCATCACCGCCAACATCATTGCCGTAAAGTTGGTAAGCCTTGGCTTTGTTATTTTACCGGCGGCGATTTTTGTTTTCCCCTTGAGCTATATCTTCGGGGATGTTCTTACCGAGGTCTATGGCTATCGCTGGGCAAGAAGGCTTATCTGGCTCGGTTTCCTGTGTAACCTTATTTTCGTTATTTTTGCCTGGATAGGACAAGTTCTCCCCCCGGCTTCCTTCTGGGAAGGGCAAAAAGCCTATGAGAGTATCCTGGGCTATACGCCGAGATTACTGGTCGCTTCATTTGTCGGCTATCTGGTCGGTGAGTTTGCCAATTCCTTCGTTCTGACCAAGATGAAGATTCTGACCCGGGGTCGCTGGCTCTGGAGCCGGACTATCGGCTCTACGATAGTGGGTGAAGGACTGGATACTGTGCTCTTTATTACCCTGGCTTTCATCGGCACCCCTTCCTTTCTGCCGATAATAATTTTGTATCACTGGCTGGCTAAGACTCTTATCGAGGTGGTGGCTACCCCGCTTACCTACGCTGTAGTGAACTACCTCAAGAAAAAAGAGTCGATTGATACTTATGACAATGCAACAAACTTTAACCCCTTATCTATCCTGGATTAGCAACCAGCAGATTTTCCTCTCCTCTTATTAAGGGAAAGGGGATAAATGGGGACAGGGTGAAGTTCATCGTTGATAACAATGTGGGTAAGCTGGCTAGGTGGCTGAGGATGATGGGTTATGATACCCTTTTCTTCAGAGGTAGCGATGACGGTCAGATGGTAGCAACGGCTTTAGCTGAAGGCAGGGTGATACTTACCAGAGATACCCGGATTATGAAAAGAGGGGTGGTCGCCAGGGGGCAGCTAAAAGCTATTCTCATCAGGAGCGATGAGCCGGAGCAGCAAATAAGGCAGGTAGTGGCGACCCTGAACCTGGACATTCAGTTCCAGCAATTCGCTATTTGCCTGGAGTGCAATCAGCCTCTGGAAGAGAGGACTAAAGAGCAGGTTGAGAACCGGGTGCCCCCTTATGTTTTCAAAACTCAGCATCAATATATGGAGTGTCCTACCTGCCGCCGGATTTACTGGAAAGGGACTCACTGGCAGGCAATGACCCGGAGACTGGAGCAGTTCGGCAAGGATTGACCATAGTCGGGGTTATTGCTACACTCAAATGGTTAGTAGTCGTCCGATGGTGAGACGGTGAAAATTTTAACTGTTGAGCAGATGCGCCAGGTAGAGCGGGAATGTGCCCGGATTGGTTTGCCGACAAGTGTGCTGATGGAGAATGCCGGCCAGGCGGTGGCGGAAGAGGTCAGGCGAATCCTGGGGGCGATTGACCGGCAACATATCCTGATACTGGTAGGACCGGGTAATAATGGTGGAGATGGACTGGTGGCGGCTCGTCATCTTCACGACTGGGGAGCTGATGTCAGGCTTTATTTTTTGGGGCAGAGGCCAGTCGATGACCCGAACCTTGAGTTAGTCCGGCAGCGGGGTATCACCGGTGTTGATGTCACTCAGGATAAAAATCTGGAGAGGCTTGATGATTGGCTGGCATCAACTACCGCCGTTATCGATGCTATTTTGGGCACGGGGAAGAGTCGCCCGCTGGCTGATACTTTCCGGCTGGTATTAGAGCGGGTGAGTAAAGCCAGGGAGAAGCAGCCAGGCCTGCCCATCATTGCCCTGGATTTACCTTCGGGGCTTGATGCCGATAGTGGTGCTGTCGACCCGGCCTGTCTTTATGCTGATAATACCATTACCCTCGGTTTTCCCAAGCCGGGCTTGTTTAACTCTCCCGGGATGGAAAGAGTTGGTCGAATAACCGTGGCTGATATTGGTATACCCTCATCTCTGGCGGAACAGGTGACTACCGAGCTTATCACTGCTGATTGGGCTCGGTCAGTTGTCCCCAAACGTCCGCTGGGGGCTAATAAGGGAACTTTTGGCCGGGTGCTGGTGGTAGCTGGCTCAATCAACTATATTGGGGCTGCCTATTTAGCCTGTAATGGTGCCATGCGGGTTGGTGCCGGATTGGTGACATTAGCCACGCCCGCCAGTCTGCAGCCGATTCTGGTGTCAAAGCTGACCGAGGTAACCTATTTGCCTCTACCAGAATCAAGTCCTGGTATCATTTCTCCAAAAGCCGTCAGTTTAATACGCCAGGAACTCAGCCAGTATAACGTCCTGCTCCTTGGTTGTGGACTGGGACAGAGCCAATCAGTTATAGAGTTTATTAAGTTGACTCTTTTTGACTTACCGCCAGAGCGACCGGCACTGGTTCTTGATGCTGATGCTCTAAATGCCCTGGCGAAAATTCCCAACTGGTGGCAACAGCTAGCCGGTGATGCTATACTTACGCCACACCCTGGTGAAATGGCCAGACTGGCTGGGTTATCTGTTGATGAGGTGCAGTCTGACCGGGCAGGCATAGCGAAAAAGGTAGCTCAGGAATGGCAGAAAACGGTCGTCCTGAAAGGAGCATATACTGTGATTGCTACCCCGGATGGTCAATCTAGAATCAGTCCGGTAGCTAACCCCGGGCTGGCATCAGCCGGCACTGGAGATGTCCTGAGCGGGGTTATCGCTGGACTGGCCGCCCAGGGATTATCCCTTTTTGAGGCGGCTACCTGTGGAGTCTATCTCCACGCTCAAGCTGGTGAAATGGTCAGGGATAGCCTGGGTGATGCTGGTATGCTGGCTACCGACCTTTTGCCGGTTCTGCCGCTGGCTATTAAGCAGCTAAAAGAAGAATCTGAAGTGTGATAAAGCCGAGGAGGAAGGCGATGTTGCTAGCTGTTGATATTGGCAATACTAATGTTACTTTCGGAGTTTTTGATGGTGAGAAGCTGTGTGTTACCTGGCGTATCGCTACTAATATTGATCAGATGCCCGATGAGTATGCTAGCTTTCTGCTTAACCTGCTGCATCATCAAGGTCTCAAGACATCAGATATTAAAGAGGTTGCTCTGTGTTGCGTTGTCCCGCCGTTACTGCACACTTTTGAAGAGCTATCTAAGCGCTACTTCCATGTCTCGCCACTGGTGGTGGGACCCGGGATTAAGACAGGGGTGCGTATCCATGCTGACAATCCGAGAGAGGTTGGTACCGACCGTATTGTTAATACCGCTGCTGCTCACCATCTCTATACCGGGCCGGTAATCGTCGTTGACCTGGGCACCGGCACTACCTTTGATATTGTCTCCAGGGAGGGTGACTTTGTTGGGGGGGTGATTGCTCCCGGCATCGCTATTGCTGCTCAGGCTCTATATACCCGGGCCGCTGCTTTGCCCAGGGTGGAATTGGTGCACCCACAGAAAGCCATCGGCACCAATACTATTACCGCTATGCAATCTGGTATTGTTTTTGGCTATACCGGGCTGGTTGAGGGATTACTGGTTCGTATTCAGCAAGAACTGGGCGAAAAAGCCCTGGTGGTGGCCACCGGTGGTTATGCTGAGCTTATCGCCCGGGGAACTAAAGTCATTGATGAGGTTAACCCTGATATTACGCTGGTCGGTTTGAGACTTATCTACCTGATGAATAAAGTCTAGCCCGCAGGATAAGGAGACTATAAGAGAGGCTTCGCCTCTCTTACAAAGCCCCTCCCTCTCTCCTTCTAAGGAAAGGAGGATTAAGAGGGTGAGGTTATTAAACTATCTCCAATAAGGAGGCAACAATGTTAGCCAATAAAACGATAGTGCTGGGTATTACCGGGGGTATCGCTGCTTATAAGGTAGCTGACCTTGCCAGTAAGCTGACCCAGGCTGGGGCCAGAGTTGAGATAATTATGACCAAATCGGCGACTGAGTTCATCACTCCGCTGACTTTCCGAAGTCTTACCCACCGAACAGTGGTAACCGAGATGTTTAATGTTAACTCTGAGTTCAGTATCGGGCATGTTGCCCTGGCGACGGCGGCTGATGTTATTGTTATCGCCCCGGCAACGGCTAATATCGTCGCTAAAATAGCTGGTGGTATTGCTGATGATATGTTAAGCGCCACAGTGCTGGCGACCGAAGCTCCGGTGATTGTGGCACCGGCGATGAATGTTAATATGTACCAGAACCCGGCAACTCAGGATAACCTGGCGAAACTGAAGGCAAGAGGTTTTATTTTTGTTGGGCCTGGCTATGGTCGTTTAGCTTCAGGTAAAATAGGTATGGGGCGACTGACTGATATTGAAGAAATTATCGGTACCATCAAGCAGGTCTTGGGCAGGAGTGGCGACCTGGCTGGTAAAAACATTGTGGTTACGGCTGGAGGCACTCAGGAGGCGATTGACCCGGTGCGCTATATTGGCAATCGTTCTTCGGGTAAAATGGGCTACGCCGTGGCTGAGGCGGCACGGGATAGGGGGGCTAAAGTTACTCTCATCACTGCTCCCACCGCCCTGTCCAAGCCGGTGGGTGTTGCGGTTACTCCTGTCACCACCGCCGTTCAGATGAAAAAAGCGGTGGTTAAGGCAGTGGCTCAAACTGATGTCCTGATTATGGTGGCGGCGGTGGCTGACTATCAGCCAAAGAGTGTTGCCAAAGGGAAGATTAAGAAAGAAACTACCGGCGCCGGCTTAACCCTGGAGCTGGTGAAGACGCCCGATATACTGGCTGAGGTCAAAGGCGATTTTATTAAGGTTGGCTTTGCCGCCGAGACCGAGGACATAGTAGCTAATGCCAGGAAAAAACTGGCTAACAAGCAGCTTGACATAATAGCTGTCAACGATGTTACTTCCCCCGATAGCGGCTTTGGCGTCGATACCAACCGGGTTACCCTGATTAGCCATGATGGCAAGGTAGAAAGCCTGCCCTTGATGAGCAAGAGAGAAGTAGCGGATAGAATACTGGATAAGGTGGTGGGGATGCTGACGAAGAAGCCCCAATCTCAAATGAGAAGGGGGGTATCTTAGATGCCGAACATAAGGTGCGTGTTCTGCGGCCAAGAAATATTGATAGACTCATTAGCTTGTCCCTATTCAGGTGAGGTTGCTTGTCCTAATTGCCACATCGAAATGCAGGTGTATGTAACGTTCAATTCGCAAGAGGCTACAAAAGTACAGCGTAAATACCCCTTTTATCCGCAGGCGGACCTCAAAGAAGAATGGCAATATCTTACCAAAGTAGAAACAAACTCATTTAATGAAGCTGCCTGGGATGTAGGCAATAAGACATACACTTCAGCTGAGTTTATGGCAATGAGGGCATTAGAGAGCGTATGCCGAAGGCTTTATGAGAAGACCACTGGAAAGGAAGCCTCTCAGGGATGGGGGAAAGTTATAGACGAACTTGCTGATACCGGTCTCTTTAAGCCTTATGTTGGGATTATGGGATATTTTAAGGATGTAAGAAACAGGTTGGCTCACCCTGATGGAATCTCTAGCGAACATGAAGCTAAGAGCAGCTACATGATGGCAGTAAGACTTGTAAAGGAGTTGCCGTTGAAAGATATAGCGGTCGATGTCACAACAATAGATGAGTCAAAGAGAGGCGAAGCCCTTGGAGGAAATCCCCCCTGAGTCCCCCTTTACCAAAGGGGGAGAACGAGAGATATTTAAAAATGGAAAGAGGGATTAATATGGTGAGGGTCAGAAACAGATGTCATTGCGAGACCATCCCAACAAAGGCGGGAGGCGCAGCAATCTGGGTAGGGCGAAATCCCTCCGCCCAGATTGCCA
>JACQOL010000015.1 GCA_016202555.1 Chloroflexota bacterium
GCCTGCCTCAGAGTAAACTCTACCTCTTCGACCGCAGCGGCATAGGCGGCGCCTCGGTCTATCATCTCCTTACTGCCGACGGGCTTTTCCACAGTGACGCCATCAGGCATTAAACCGTAGTACTCGGGGCGATTCTGTTTCACGCAAAACCAGGCAAGGGGTAAGCCAATCACCCACAGCACCACACCCCCAATAACACAGGTCAATCGCCAGCCATAAACCGTTATCAGCCAGGTAACCAATGGCAGTACTACCACCGTACATAACCCGACAAACCCCCACCAGATACTGATGGCTAATCCCCGCTTCCTGACGAACCAGTTTGCTAGCGACTTCTCAATAGGCCGGCTCGTACCAATATTAACCCCGATAGCCGTTATACCCCCCCAAACTGTAAGATACGCCCAAAGAGAGTTAACCCAGTACATTAAGACAAAGCCCAGACCAGCAATGAAGACCCCGGTCAAGATAACCCAACGTGGGCCAAACCGGTCGATAACCCACCCCGTCACTAGCGAGTCAAACCCACCTTCAAACCGACCGATACTAGCGCCGACAGATGTCATCGCCCGACTAAAACCCAGTTCAGCAGAGATTGGCTTGAACAAAGCCGAAAGGCCGTAAAAATAGTAGCCGTGGGCCCAAAAAGTGATGATCGACCCGGCCACAACCGTCCACCAGCCGAAGAATATCTTCGATGACCTTCGTTCAATCACCAAGCCTGCCTCTTTTACGGAAAGATTACTGACTAACAATATATAACGACTAAAAGGAAAGGACAAGCTATAGCCTCCTCAAGGATTGTGCTTTTTCACAAGATGCGCTATAAATAAGTGCGATGAAACTCGGAGTTCTGGCTACTTATAGAAACTTCCTTCCAGTTACCGCTAAGACCCCAATCTTCTCATTGGGCGAGGGAGATACCCCTCTGGTCAGGTGCGGTAAGCTGGAGAAAGAAATTGGTTGTGGGGAATTATACTTTAAGCTAGAAGGGTGTAACCCTACTGGTTCCTTTAAAGATAGAGGAATGGTAGTTGCCGTCGCCAAGGCCTTGGAAGCTGGCAGCCAGACGATAATGTGTGCCTCAACGGGTAATACCAGCGCCTCCGCCGCCGCCTATGCTGCTTACTGCGGTCTTACCGCCATTATTATTGTATCAAAGGGTAACATTGCCGCCGGTAAGCTCGCCCAAGCTACCATCCACGGGGCTAAAATAGTCGCTATCGATGGGAATTTTGACCAGGCTCTACGCATCGTGCGAAGTCTAACTGAAAAACACCCGATTAGCCTGGTGAACTCAGTCAATCCTCATCGTATCGAAGGGCAAAAGACAGCCGCTTTTGAGATAATTGAGGCACTGAGTGATGCTCCCGACCATCTTTTTATCCCGGTAGGTAATGCCGGGAATATTACTGCCTACTGGAAGGGTTTTGTCGAATATTATCAAGCCGGGCGGGCAAGCCATAAACCGAAGATGATGGGTTTTCAGGCTGAAGGAGCCGCTCCCATTGTTCGCGGTCATATCATCGAGCAACCACAGACTATCGCCTCAGCAATACGCATCGGTAATCCAGCCAGCTGGCAAAGGGCGGTAACGGCTCGTGATGAGTCCGGTGGCATCATTGGTATCGTCAGTGATGAAGAGATTATGTCCGCTCAGCGGCTGATGGCGACTGGAGCCGGTGTTTTTGGCGAGCCTGCTTCAGCCGCTTCTTTCGCCGGGCTTATCAAGATGATTCAGCAAGGGGCGGATTTCTCAAGCAAGAAGATAGTCTGTGTAGTAACCGGAAACGGCCTAAAAGATACTGATGCCGTTCTACAAAATACGATGCCATTCCTTGAACTACCGGCTGATTTTGCTACCGTAGAGCAAGCCTTAGGCTGGAGCTAATAACACAGATTTATCCTGGATAGCATCGTAGGAGGGTCAAAGTGTTTGACGAAGCTGAGATTAGAAAAGCAGTAACAGCTATGATTAAGGCTATCGGGGAAGACCCGACCAGGGAAGGTTTAGCAGGGACACCAAGACGAGTGGCTGAAATGTATGCCGAGCTTTTCAGGGGACTGACACTCGACCCCAAGGAAGAGCTAGCCGTCGGTTTTGAGGAAGGCCACCGAGAAATGGTCATCCTCAAGGACATTTCTTTTTATTCAATGTGTGAGCATCACCTTTTGCCATTTTTCGGGGTTGCCCACATCGGCTACATTCCCAATACTGCCGGACGTGTCATCGGTGTCAGCAAATTGGCCCGGGTGGTAGAAATTGTCGCCCGGCGTCCTCAGCTTCAGGAGAGGATGACCTCCCAGATTGCCAACGCCATTGATGAAGCTCTCAAGCCTGATGGAGTTGCCGTGGTAATCCAGGCGGAGCATCTGTGTATGATAATGCGCGGCATTGAGAAACCGGGGAGTAAGGTTATCACCTCAGCCATCAGAGGCTCTTTCCGGCAAAGGGCGGCAAGCCGGGCTGAATTCTTTTCCCTGATACAGGGTAAATAAGGTATCCGTCACAAAGAGTTTAGTTCGTCCCACAATATATCATCCAGCTCAAATACCGGGCCATCGGCACATACCTTCTTCAGACCATGTTTTGTTTTGATGGTACACCCATAGCAAAACCCCCGCCCGCAAGCCATCCTTACCTCCAGGGAAACCTGGACCGGCTTATTTTTTAGAAGGGGTAACCCCGACATTGTTTTATACATTGGCAAAGGGCCACAGGCAAAGACTTGAGTTGTGTCTTTAATGTGAACAAGCCGATCTACTTTGTCTAACCTGTCTACGAGTAAATCGGTAACCATACCCTTATATCCCTCAGAACCGTCTTCGGTCACCCTAAAGATGTTATGGAATGCCGCAAATAGTTCGTGCCCTAACGGGTCTTCTAATATAGGTGATGGCAATAGCTTGCTTCGCTTAGGTACTCCCATAAATAAGGTTACCCTGTTTCCTTGTCGGTTGGCTTCTTCCGCCAGAAACCGAAGCGGCGCGAAGCCGATACCCCCAGCCACCAGTAATATCTCCTGCGGGGTGTTGGGCAAGGTAAAGCTGTTGCCCAGCGGGCCCAGAATGTCTAGGATATCACCGGTCTGGCGCTGAGATAACCACTGTGTACCCCTGCCAATCACGGTGAACAGCACGGCAAATCTACCCATAACGACTGAATGAAAACTCAAAGGTCGGCGCAGCAGAGTATCCTCTCCACAGCGCACCATAATGAATTGTCCCGGCTGGGCTAAAGACGCTATCTGGGGAGATTCCAGCCAGATGAGGTGAACCCCCGGCATGACCTCAGTATTGGAGACAACCAAAGACAGAACCTGCTTCAAACTGCCCTCTTTCGACGGTAATCTGGTAAAGGTTGGGCACTATAAGTCGGGCTGCCGTTAACCAGCGCCTCGACGGCGGCTCGAACCGTATCCAGTGAGGTAAAGCACGGAATACGCTTTTCGGCCGCCGCCCGACGAATTTGGAAACCATCTTGAAGCGGGGCACGACCCCCAGTAACAGTGTTGACAACACCGTTGACTATTCCCTGCTTGATGACATCAATAACATTGGGGTGACCTTCCCCCAGTTTTTTAGTTATGATTTTCACCGGCAATCCGGCCGCCTCAATCATCGCTGCGGTACCTTCGGTGGCATAAAGCTTATAGCCGGTTGACGCCAGCTTTCTGATGATGGGCAGGGCTTCCGGCTTATCTCTATCGGCAATACTGATAAGCATACTTCCTTGGGGTAACAAGGCTAGTCCCGCCGCCAGGAGTGCCTTGGCTAAGGCGGCACCAAAAGTATAATCAATCCCCATCACCTCACCGGTAGACTTCATTTCGGGACCAAGATAAGTATCAACACCGAGTAGTTTTGACATCGAAAACACTGGAGCTTTAATACCCACCAGCTTCTGTTTTTCCCACAGCCCGCCAGTATAACCCTGCTCTTTAAGGCTCTTGCCCAGCATAACTTTGGTCGCCACATTGACCATCGGAACGCCGGTAACCTTAGAAATAAAGGGAATCGTCCGGCTTGCCCGCGGATTCACTTCCAGGACATACACTGATGAACCCTGACTGGTATTACCCGGCATAATCACAAACTGGATATTCATCAGCCCGCTAATCTTCAACCCCAGCCCGATGCGGATGGCATAGTCAACCAGGGTTTCTACCTCCTGTTCCGTCAGGTTCACCCCCGGATAGACCGCCATCGAGTCTCCGCTATGCACTCCGGCACGCTCAATATGCTCCATTATGCCGGGGATAAAAACGGTTTCTCCATCAGCGATGGCGTCAACCTCCACCTCCTTACCCTCCAGATATTTATCAATAAGGATAGGGTGGCGGGTATCCAGTTCCATAGCCAGCTTCACATAGCGGATAAGCTCGCTGGTATCATGCACTATTTCCATGGCTCGGCCACCGAGGACATAGCTGGGACGAACCAGCACCGGATAGCCAATAAGTTTAGCAATATCAAGGGCTTCATCAATCGAGGTTACTCCGGCTCCCGGCGGTTGGGGGATACCCAGCTGGCTGGCAAAGCTCTCAAATCGGCGACGGTCACTGGCCAGGTCAATAGTATCGGCACTTGAGCCAAGTAAAGGCATACCCAGATGAGATAATGGCTGAGACAGATTGATGGCGGTTTGACCACCAAACTGGACGATAGATGGCGGTGCCTTATTGATTGAGTCTTCGGGTAGAACCTGACCAGCCTCATTTTCCAGAATATCGCGCAGGCTTTCCTCATCCAGAGCTTCAAAGTAAAGGCGGTCGCTGGTATCAAAATCGGTGGAAACTGTTTCCGGGTTAGAATTGACCATAATACTCTTAAAGCCCGATTCCTGTAATGCCCAGGCGGAGTGAACACTGCAGTAGTCAAATTCAATAC
>JACQOL010000155.1 GCA_016202555.1 Chloroflexota bacterium
GAATGAGCCACAGCCTCGCTATACTTACCCGCGTTCCAGGCGGTCAGACTCGCCTTGAGTTCCGCCTGGATGGCGCGGATACCTCCGGCGGCCTGGACGTCCTCGTTAGCGAAGGTGGTTTTGGACAAGTCGGACTTGCGGGCGGCGGTCGTTACCAGACTTAGTCCGTAGTTATAGCGGTTGGTGACTGTTGCCACCAGCGGGGTCAGTTCAGCTGCTGGAGGCAAGGCTTTTGCCCAGGCGGTATTGACTGCGACGATGGCGGCTTCCGTCTCGCTGTATGCCTCTAGAGAGCGTATCTTGTAGAGTCTTTGTACTTTTAGCCAGTTCTCAGTAAAAGTGGCGAAAAGGGCCTTAGCCTTGGGGATGTCATTCGCGGTAAGGGATGCAGGTATCTGCCGCAGCGGCTGTCTAGCGATGCGGATGTCAGCTACATCATCAAATAGAGGACTGATGGCCGATCCGGTTTCCACCAGCTTGGTGGCCTCATCCCACTTGGTAAGGAGTGATTGGGCCAGGGGCAATACCTCGGCAGCCTTAGCGTCCGGGGCAGCCAGGGCAGTGTTAATCTTAGCTTGCCAGTTGTGCTCCAGGTCCTCGTAGGTAGGTAGAGAACGGTAGTTGATATAGACTTCCATCCCATTCCAGAGTGGGTCGTAGCTTGCCCAGGCGGTGCGAGCGGCGGCGATATCCCCTTTCTCTAAGGCAGCAACAGTGTTAGCGATAGCCGGCCGTACTGCCTTAACCAGGGTTAGCTCTTTACTCTGAGGTGGAGTCGGGTGTGTTGTCGGTGGTGTTGGAGCACACGAAGCCACGAGTAGCACTGCGACCACAAGGATATTTACGATTAACCAAAGTACTTTGTTCTTCATGATTAGTTATAATTCTCCTCTCTAAAATACTCTCTTTTCTAACATTCAATTTAAACAATAAACTTTCCTCTTTATCTCATAGTCCCTCACTCTCACTTTAAGTTATTCTATTAAATACAAATGCTTCTCATTAGCAATAAGATAAGCAAAAAATTACTTCCCTTCCTGATGGCACTCGGTACAATACCCGGTCATCCGAAGCTCGGTATCAATAACCTCAAAGTCTTTAGCTTCAGCAACATTCCTCTTTATTAAGCGAGCCAGCGGGTACTGAAATTCAATAATCCGACCGCAGCCAAGACAAGCCAAATGGTGATGCTCAGTAGCCAGTCTTATCTCATAGTGATGGTGCTCCTCGTTAAAATGAAGCTCCTCGATAAAACCCAGTTTCTTAAGTGTCTGCAGATTCCGGTAAACGGTGGATAGACTGAGACGGGGCTGTTTCTGCCTCGCCTGACGATAGACTTCATCAGCATCCAAATGTCCCCGCCTCTGGCGAATAATCTCCAGAATCAGAGCCCGCTGATTGGTCATCCTTAACCCGGAGACACCCGGTTCTTGCCGCGTACTCTTTAACGATTTACTATTAGTGCTCATTTCTTTATTGCTAATGCTTCTCACTACCGAATAGTATAAAATATAAATTAATTGTTGTCAAGTAGCAGTTCTAGAAGCACAGTCCCGTGGCCTCATGATTTTCTCCTGGCGCTTGGAGGGAGCCCGCCAAATGTTTAACTGCCAACAAGACGACCTCAACTGGGTCAGAAACTACCTCCTAGTATTTTCTCAACTGCAAAAGTTCAGCCTTACTCCTTAACAGTCCAATATGTTCTTGACACTTACAAGGCTTGCTTTGGCTGGTTAGCTGTGCTATCATCGTAGTATGACCACGGAGAAAGGGAAAGCGCTGGAGCTAGCCATTGGCCAGATTGAAAAGCGATTTGGCAAAGGCTCAATCATGAAGCTGGGGGAGTCGGCCGTGATGTCACCGGTGGAGACTATCCCCACCGGCTCGCTATCTTTAGACCTGGCCTTAGGCATGGGGGGCATCCCCAAAGGGCGGATTACCGAAATATTCGGTGCCGAGTCATCAGGAAAAACTACGCTGGCTCAGCATATTATTGCTGAAGCACAAAAGCGAGGGGGTACCGCCGCCTATATCGATGTTGAACATGCCCTGGACCCTGATTATGCTCGCCGCTGCGGGGTCAATGTTGATGAGATGTGGATTTCTCAGCCGGATACCGGGGAACAGGCTCTGGAGATTACTGAAGCACTGGTCAGGAGCAGCGCGGTTGACATAATCGTAATCGATAGCGTTGCCGCCCTAGTGCCCCAGGCTGAAATTGAGGGGGAGATGGGAGATACTCATGTTGCCTTACAAGCCCGTCTTATGTCGCAAGCCCTGAGAAAACTGGCGGGAGCTATCGGTAAAACGGGCACAGCGGTGATATTCCTTAATCAGCTAAGAGAAAAGGTGGGTATCATCTTTGGTAATCCTGAGGTGACACCGGGGGGCAGAGCCTTAAAGTTCTATAGCTCAGTCAGGATAGAGCTAAGACGTGCCGATATCATCAAACAGGGAAATGAAGCAATCGGCAGTCATGTCAAGGCCAGGGTAGTGAAAAATAAGGTTGCCCCTCCCTTTAGAAGTGCCGAGTTTGACATTATGTTTGACCACGGGATAAGCCGGGAGGGCGACCTCCTTGACCTTAGTGCCGAGCTGGGGCTAGTAAGTAAATCTGGCGCCTTTTTCTCCTATGGTGACGTTCGTCTGGGACAGGGTAGAGAGAATGCGAAACAATACCTGTCTCAGAACCCTGAGCTTGTTCAGGAGATTAGCCAAAAAATTAGGGCCTCAGCAGCAGCCAACCCTCAGGATAGTGATTGAAAAGTTACTAACCTGAATTAAATTAATAGCAGGTACCTGTGAAGCTGAGGCTAATCACCTTAGCTTCATTTGCTTTAAGGGGGTAGAAGTTAGATTAGTGAGCAAGATTACCGCCCTCCGCACCGGGAGGGGGCAGGGAAACCGAATAAATAGATTACTTGAGGGCAAGTCCGCTTTCGGACTGGATGCTGAAGTTACCTCTAAAGAAGGACTGAAGGTTGGACAGGCGCCTTCGGCTGACCGTATTGAGGCACTGACCCAGTCTGACCACTTTCACCGTTACTTCAAGACGGCTATCCAATACCTCAGCTATCGTCCCCGTAGTGAATCCGAGTTGAGAGAGAGACTACAGCGGCGTGGTGTTAATGGTGCTCTTCAAGAGGCAATAATCACAAAACTCAAGGAACAGAGGCTGGTGGATGATATTGCTTTCGCTCAATTCTGGAAGGATAACCGGGAATCGTTTAGCCCGCGTAGCCGGTGGCTGACCAAGCTAGAACTGAGACGGAAGGGGGTAGCTGATGACACTATTGACCAGGTAGTTAAGGCTATTGACGATGATGAAAGCGCCTATCGGGCGGCGCAGAACAAGGCACCTAGTTTGGCCAAATCTGATTATCAGGGCTTTCGTCGGCGATTAGGTGAATATCTCAAGCGGCGTGGCTTTAGCTACGAGGTGATAAATCACACCATAGAACAGCTGTGGCAAGAACAGAAGGACAGTCTAGTAAACTTAGGAAACGGTTTGTTGTTAATTAAAAGCATATCAGGAAAGGAGGTGAAGCAATGCAAATAGACACCACAGTTTATCTCATCGCCTTAATCTCTATTTTTGTCATTGGTTTCATTGGCGGCGGTGCGGTTGTCTTCTTCTTCCGACGAATGGCGATTACTCATCAGCTTCGCGTTGCTCAGCGGAAAGCAACTAGAACAGAGTCCGAAGCCAGGCTTGAAGCCAAGGAAATTCTAGCTGAGGCTAAGAAGGAAGCCGAAAAAACTAAGTCAATCACCGAAGCCGAGTATCGTGAACGACGCACTGAACTGCAGCGTCTGGAGAGCCGTCTGGTGGCCAATACCGAAACTTTAGAGCGTAAATTAGAAGGTGTTGACCAGCGTGAACGCAATCTGGCCAACAAGGAAAAGGGAGTGGAGGCCATTCGCGCTGAGCTTGGCGGAATTAGAGATAAACAATTAAAGCAGCTGGAAATGGTTTCGGGTATGTCCAGTGC
>JACQOL010000156.1 GCA_016202555.1 Chloroflexota bacterium
ATGCTGGAATGGTACTGCGCCGGTAGCGACTACCGGCAAATGATTCAGGATACCGAACGGCTTCTGGTAACACTGGCTGGTAAAATGGGAGCTACCAGTATCATCCAATATCAAAGTCAGGAAATAGACATTAGCTTACCCTGGCCCAGGATTACAGTCAGGGATGCCTTTCTCCAGGCCGCCGGCTGGGACCCCATCACTAAAGATGACCCCAGGCGCTTCGACCTAGACCTGGTCACTAAAGTAGTCCCCAGCTTCATACCGAACCGACCCACTGTGCTTATCGACTATCCGGCAGCAATGGCAGCACTGGCCTGCCTCAAGCCAAATGAGCCTGGAGTCGCCGAGCGAGCCGAGGTCTTTATCGGCGGTCTGGAGCTGGCAAATATCTATAGCGAGCTTGTTGATGCCCGGGAACAGGAAAAGCGCTTCCGGGAGACAATCAAACAAATCCATAATGAACAGGGACAGCAGAGAGCCATGCCCCAACAATTCCTTGAGGCAGTAGCCCATCTGCCCGAATGCGGGGGCGTTGCCCTGGGCATCGACCGGCTGGTCATGCTCCTCTGCAATGCTGGTTCAATAGATGAGGTCATCACCTTCAGCGTAGACACGGCATGAAGACAATCATCCTCGCCTCAGCCTCACCCAGAAGAAAAGAACTACTGGAAAGGATTGGCCTTAACTTTAAAGTCGAGTCCAGTAATTACCAGGAGGATATTGACCCGGCTGTAGCCCCGCATCAGCTTGCTCAGAAAATATCCCTGGCAAAAGCGGAGGCGGTCGCCCATCAAGAGAAAGACGCCATCGTTATTGCTGCTGATACCTTTGTTGTTTGCGACAGCAAAATACTAGGCAAGCCTTACACAGCAAAAGAAGCCCGGGAAATGCTGAAAACGATAAACGGTAAGTCCCATTCTGTTATCACTGGTTTTAGCATCATAGATACCACCACAAGCAAAAGGCTGTCAAAATCGGTAGAAACTAAAGTCTATATCCGAAAATTGACTCCGGCGGAGATTGATGCCTATATCAAATCAAATGAGCCGCTGGATATGGCCGGAGCCTATGCCATTCAGGGATTAGGCGCCGTTATTGTGGAAAAAATTGAGGCGACTATTTTAATGTCGTCGGTCTGCCATTAAGCGCCCTAACGGAAGCCTTAAAAGAGTTTGGTATTAAGATACTGTAAATAGACCTTACCTCACCATCTTAAACACTTACCCAAGGTAAAAATTCGCCTCAAGACAAGACATAAATCCGGAGATATAAATGCAGACCGAGCAGAAACACCAACCCCCAGACAAGAAGGGCTGTCCTCATATACATTACCAGCCTGCCAAGCACTCTAACCCGACCCATAACTGCCAGGTTAATATAGACCCACAGTAAGATAAGCAGAATACCCAGGCTGTGATGTATCAGCATTTCAGTTTGGAAAAACAGGCCGGGATTTTTCAGATAATCTAGCATTAAGGGTAGCATTCTGAATAAGATAATGAGCAACTGTATCGCCACTACCACTCGGATAATTCTACAGTGCCTGATAAGCTGATGCCTCACTTTTGCCAGATAGGCAGCCCCCAGCACCGTAGCCATAAGCAAACCTTGTACCAGGAGGTCAATGGTAGCCAGCGTCTTAATATCAAATATCATATTTACCTAGTGAAGCCTCTCACCGTATCCAAAATAACTAAGCTTCGACAAACAATTGGTCATCCTTAATGGTGATTTTATAGGTGTTCAGCGGCTTACTGGCAGGCCCACCGACAATTGAGCCGTCGGTAACCCTGAAACGGGAGCCATGCCAGGGACAGGTAAGCACGTCTCCGTCCAGAGTGCCTTCAGTCAGCGGGGCACCGGCATGGGTACACCGCGCCTCCAGGCAGTAGAAGTGGTTATCAATATTGACCACCAATAATTCCTTACCTTTAATTTTAAACTGATGCATTTCGCCGGGAGGTACCTCTTTAGTAGTGCTCAAGCGTAGCAACTCCACTAATCCTCCTTCAAGGTTCCTGCCCAGATAGCTCTTGATACTTGGCGAGATACTCGCATACCGCAATTATGAACTCAGCATGACTCCAAACCAGAGGCGATACTGACATCGGCGCACCCGTATCAGGATTTATCTGCTCTGCCAGCATTCCTGACGGCAGGGAGTGGTCAGTAACCCACAATAGCAGGTCAAGACCCTTCTTAAGCTCATCAAGAGACCGGGCTCCTACCAAATGCCATCTGGCCAGCCAGAGACTAGATATAAACCAGGGATTCCCAGGTACATCTTGAGACACTCGGGAATATTCATCATTCTCGTAGCGAGCCAGTCCTCCGATGTGAGTCTTAAGCCAGAGTTTATCAATCAAAGCGTCCATTGTTTCTCTTACTTTTTTGTCATCAGCGTCAAACACACCGTAGATAAAAATGGCAGCGATGCTACTATCCAGGGCTAGGTCCGGAAACCCGTCCATGGAGACAGCCTTCGTAAACCGGTGCTGCTGGGTATTATAGAGATGTGTTATCATTGCCTTTTTCATAGAGGCGGCAGCCTTGTTCAGCATCTCCTGACGGTCGCTATCGTAGAAGACTTTAGCAAAACCGGCTGCCGCCTCGAGAGCTGCACAGACTGTAGCCGTAGTCCAGGTGAATGTCCCTATCTTCTCCTCCCAGACGTCAAAGGATGGTTTGGGCAGGCCGGTCTTATGGTCTATGTACTCCAAAAGAAAATCGGCTGCTTTAACCACCACATTTTGATACACGCTGCTAATGAACTCTATGTCCCGGTATTTTTGGAAGTGCCTCCAGAGAGCATAAAGAACTAAAGCCGTCTCATCCTCTTGAATCGGAAGTTGCCCCTGACCGTTAGCATCTACTGAGGCAAGCCAACTACTACCAACTGAGCCATCGGGTGAATATTTATGGTGGAAAAAGCCCTTGTCACTGATAGTCCGGTCGCAGAACTGGAAGAACAATCTGGAAACTTCCTGAAACCCGGCTAAATCAAAAGCCATAGCTGCTATTGCTCCATCCCTGGGCCAGACATATGAATACGTATCTCTATTAAACTGGAGGATGTCTGAGTCACAACTGGCTATGATAGCCCCGCTGCTATCGACATGAGCACGCATTATCATTAACGAAGTCTTAAACAGCCGGACTACTGAACGTGGTAAGAGACTCAGGTTTACCTCCCCCCTATTCACCCAGGCCGACCAATAGTTCTCGGTTTCAAGAATCAGCTGTTCAAGCCCGAATCTCTTCACCCTGGCATCAAGGTCATCGACCTCCTCTAAATCCTTACCGCAGGCAATCCAGTAGTAAATTATCTCTGTTGATTGGGGCTGAACCTCCACCTCAAATGAGACGACCGAATCAACGGCTCCCTGGGATATCGGATTCCCGCTCAGCACGCCGTCTTCCGCATCCTTCCAGGTGCCTTGCAAACCGAATGTTTCCTTACGACCGGTGGCAAATTGATATATGCCTTTTTTCTGACTGGTAACCCCGTCGACCAAAAAGTATCGCTGGCGCTTGTAGTGAATGATGCGGTTTTTGGCAGCCTCATACATAGCAGTATCCCCAACCGCATCGCCGTAAATATGGAAGTCATTAGCAAAAAAAAGCCGAACCTTCCGGCTGGCTTTCCCGGTATTGTGAACCATTACCTTTCTCATAAAGACATTAATAAAGTGGTGAACGGCATCGTTGGTTTCGATTTTAATATCCAGGTCGGGGTGAGTCGCCAGGCACCTGCTGACTAATGTATCAGGCAGGTACTTCATCTCCATATCCCAGCCCTTACCGAGCCACAGGAAACGCCCCTCTACCCAGATGCCGGTCTTCAGGTCGTGCCCTATGATATGATTTTCGAGGCCTACCTGTGGGTAAAAAAAGTCCCTAACTGTCATATTGCTGTCAAGGGCGACAGCTAGCCTACCATTGCCCATGACCAGGCTTCTTGGCATTTCTCTCCGCCTCTAAGTCGATTCAACAGGCTCAGAACTATCCAAGCGTTTACATGTCCTCAACGACCACTGTAGATGCTTTGTAGAATAATATCGGCCCGACCGCAATTGCATCTAATAACTCGGTTGATAAGGAGGGGAAGGATAAGGAGGGGAAGGAGGATTTGACGTAGCAGGCGGGAAGTTGTTTGGGTTCACCACGAACCACACACCACTAACACCATTACCGTTAAAATCCCCCGCTATCCTGTCACCTGCATAATAGTATAAGGGCCACCCTTTGTAGGTAGTTTGCTTCAACCCATCGTTTCTGGTAATACTACCAAAGTCTGAAGCAGTCAGGGAACTTGGGGTAACGATGGTTGAACTATTGAAGATTGGCCAGGAAGCGAGGGTAGCACCGATAATATTGCTCTTACCTGCAGAATCCAACATGGTGTAATAGAGCGTCATTCCCGTGCCATTAACCAAATATGTGCCAATTGCTGATTTAGATGCAACATTGATGGTGTATTGGATAGGTGGAGTAGCCGTTGGCGCAGGCGTAGTAGTAGTTGGCCCAGGCGTAGGTATGTAAACCGGTGGGGTAGCCGTTGTCGGCTGAGTTGACGTTGGAGCCGCAGTGCAACCCACCACGAGTATCATAGTTGCTGCAAGCAGAACCGCAACGAAGTCAAATTTCTTATTCTTCATGAGATTACCTCCTTCTAGAGCTTCCAAATGCCGCCGCTTGTTACCACATCTTTTATCTTGTTTATTGGTTTGTGAAGTATATCATATTTACTTGGAGACATCAAAACTGGAAATACCACTAACAAAGTTAGCCGCGCTCTCCCCGGCGACATAGCCCGTAGAAAAAGCTGCCTAGAGGTTACAACCGCCGGTCTCGGTATCATAGAGGTAATTGAATTACGGCTGCGATTCCGCAACTAATTTGTTTATCTCATCCGGGTCATTGCAGGCGGCATACATATTTTCTGATTTAATTAACCCATTGCGGTATAGTTTAACCAATACATTATCAAGCATAATCATGCCTTGCCGGGCCTGGGTAATCATCGCATTAGGCAGCTGGTAAATCCTGCCTTCCCTGATGGTGTTCCTTGTTGCTGGAGAGGCAAGCATAATCTCAACAGCTACTACCCTTCCAGTACCATCCGCTTTAGGTACCAATATCTGGCACAAGATAGCATTAAGAAAAGAGGCGAGCCTAGCCTGAGCTAAAGGGCGTTCATGAGCCGGGAAAAGGTCGATTATTCGTTCCACAGTCTGTACGGCACTGGTGGCATGACCCGTTGTCAGTACCAGATGTCCGGTTTCGGCTATAGTTAGTACTGCCGCAGCAGTCTCATAATCCCTCATCTCGCCGACCAGAATTACATTCG
>JACQOL010000157.1 GCA_016202555.1 Chloroflexota bacterium
CGAACCCGGCACCACCTGATTAAAAGTCAGGTGCTCTACCAACTGAGCTAACGGCCCCTGTATCCAGCCAAGTTTAGCAAATCTTGAGTTTTAGGGCAACTCATATCACTGGCTGATTACCACACCCCTGAGTTCGCCGAACTCTCTTGTCTTACAACCCCCACCGACTTATAGATAAGTGAGCTCTTCAAATCTTTACAAATCCAGCAGTAATAGGCTATTCTAGCTCTAAAGTGAAGTCAGGAGAAACCAGATTGTACCAAGCACCGCGCGGAACCTCAGATATTTTACCCCAGGAGCAATATTACTGGCGCTATGTAGAGACAAAGGCGGCTAATACCTGCCAGCTTTACGGCTACGAACGCATTGATTTTCCCGCTTTTGAGGATGCCGGACTGTTCACCCGCAGTATCGGTGCAGAAACCGATATCGTCGATAAGGAAATGTACACCTTCGAAGATAGGGGCGGCAATAAAATAACCTTGATACCGGAGGGCACGGCATCAATCTGCCGAGCCTATGTGGAGCATGGTCTGCACAATTTGCCGCAACCGGTGAAGCTTTACTACTTTGCCTCGGTTTTCCGCTACGAAAGGCCGCAGGCAGGCAGATACCGACAACACCACCAGTTTGGTTATGAAGCGATTGGTGATGACGACCCGGCTCTTGATGCCGAAGTTATCAATATGGCCTGGCAACTATTCCAGTCTCTGGGTATTCCACGTCTGTCGCTGATTCTGAATAGCATTGGTTGTAAAATCTGCCGCCCGGGGTATCTCGCTGTTCTGAAGAACTATTATGCTAATTACGTTAATGAACTGTGTTCCGATTGCAAAACTAGGCTGGGGAGAAACCCGCTGCGCCTGCTTGATTGTAAAAACCTATCCTGCCAGCAAATCGCTGATGTTGCCCCGAAAAGCGCTGATTATCTCTGCCAGGAATGCGCTGAGCACTTTAGCCAGTTGAAAAGATACCTGGGCTTACTTGAACTCCCTTTTGTCGTCAATCACCGTCTGGTTCGCGGTCTGGACTACTATACCAGAACCGTATTTGAGGTTCAGCCTGAGGCAGAAGGCTCCCAAAGCACCATCGGCGGCGGGGGGCGGTATGATAACCTGATTGAAGAACTGGGCGGCAAACCCACCCCGGCGATTGGTTTTGCTACCGGCATCGAGCGGATAATACTTAATTTAAAGAGCCAGCAGGTTCTTGTCCCGCCTTTACCCAAGCCAGAGGTCTTTATCGCCCATCTGGGTAATGATGCCAGGGATGAGGCAATAAAGCTGTCATTCAAGCTAAGGCAGGCTGGTATCGGGGTAATTGAGTCTACCGGTAGCAAGAGCCTGAAGGCCCAATTAAGGCAGGCAAATACTCTTGGTGTTAATCACGCGGTGATTATTGGTGACCAGGAGGTAAAGAGCGGCACGGTGATACTGCGGGATATGACCAATGCCCGGCAAGAAGCTATCCCTCTTGCCCGGCTTGAGGAGCGATTGAAACAGTAAAAATCGTCTTCACTTAATTACCGGTAACGCTGTAGAGCAAACTTCTCTCTGAACTGCCACCTCTAGCTCATTCTCTTTTCACAAGCCCGGCAGGCAACCAGAGGTGGGGAAAATCTGGTTAGAAGTATCATCTCCTCAAGGGCTTTAAACTTCTCACAAAACTTACATTGGAAGGTGATTCCCTTTTCTTTTGACTCTTTCTTCTTTGCTATTTTTTCCTTCGTCATTTATTGTTTTCAACCTTCTCTTCTTCTAACTAACTGGCTTTCTCGGTGCTGACGGTCTTATCTTTGCTGATAGTATTGGCTGAACTGACAGCCTTATCTTTGCTGATAGTCTTATCTGCGGTATCAGTCTTATTTTCGCTGCCAGTCTTAACCTCGTTAGTCTTCGCTTTCGATGACGGGCGACCAGACTTCTCCCGGCTGTCGGTAACGTAAAACCCGGACCCCTTAAAAATGATGTGGGCTGGCGAGAAGATACGCCGGGCTTTACCCCCACACTGCGGGCAGGAGACCGGGGACTCATCATGAAAACCTCGCTTAAGCTCAAATCGGGACGGACAGCGGGTACACTCGTATTCGTAGGTCGGCAAACTTTTTACCCTCCTTAAGATAACCATTTACCAACAATTAAAACAAAAAATAGTTAGCACTCTCAACATTGGATTGCTAACTACTCTAGTTTAGCCGATAATGACTTTGGCGTCAAGATTTTCCGCCAATACGCCAATCTTTATAGCCCTGCTGAACAATGGCCAGATACTGTGGCGAAGGCGGGGTTTTTTCTGCCTGACCAGCCTTAATATAGGTTACTGCCTGAATCGCCTCGTCATCTTCGTTAAAGACGGTCACCTTCAATCGATTGCTGCTCCCGGGATAACCTTCATCGCTATCCAGTCGCCTCAAATCCCGGTCTGAAATTTCATAAACCGCCCCGAAGGCTTTTTCTCCCCGGGCCGACCTGAGGCTGGCGACTCCGCCCCGCCATTGCCGTGACCAGCCGATAAATATCAGCTTATAGTTAGGTAGTGTAGCCATAAATTTAGGCTGGCTGTCCGGGCAGCGTTCCCTCATCTGTTTTTGATTCAGATTAGAGCCATAGGCAAAATAGTACATCATTGCTACCTGAGAAACCACAGAAGGTGTTGAATAAATGGCAAGATTATAATACCGCATCTGTGGTAAGATGACAAACCAGGAAGGGGAATCTTATGTTCAAGGAAGAGCCGGTAACAATTACCGTCCGGGTGCAGCCTAATGCCCGCCAGAATAAAGTAACCGGTTTCAAGGATGGGGTCTGGCAGCTGACGATTGCTGCCCCGCCGGTGAAGGGAAAAGCCAATCAGGGGCTAATCAAGTTCCTCAGTGATATTCTGGGGGTAGCCAAGAGCAACCTGGCGATTGAAAAGGGGATGGCCAGTAAACGGAAAACTATCGCTGTGAACGGGCTAACCCGGAGCCAGGCAATGAAACAACTTGGAAGTCAAGTATTATAAGAGGTGAAGCCTCAACCCCTCAATCAGGCTTCTCCCTTTCATAAAGGGAGATTGAGAGGGATTTAAAATCCCCCTTTATCCCCCTTTGCCAAAGGGAGAAGTTGGTTTTAGGAAGAGGTGCTAACGCTCGCCGACAGACCGATAATTCGTTCTGGCTGTCGACTGAGAATCGCCTTGAGCTCACATGTTGAGCAGTTCTTCTATTTCGTGCTCCGCCTCGTGAAAGTCGCCTTTCCCTATCAGCTCCAGAGCCTCTTGGACAATTTTTCTTTCGCTTTCCGTTGCCTTAATTAGAAAGTGCTCAAGATGGTGCTTGACCTCAGCGCCGTTCATGTCTTCAACACTTCGCTGTGCCAGAACCAGATGAAATCTCTGCATCGTGATGCCAGAGGGAGATTCAGTCCCGGCCATCTCCTCGATTTCGTGCTCGGCATCATGTACCTTGCCCTGGGCTATCATGTTCAATGCTCTCTCTATCCCAGTCTTGTGCATCGGCTCCTTAATAAAGGTCGAGACGTCCTGAAGATGGTGCTTGGCATCTTCGGCATCGCCCTCTTTAATTGCTAGCAGTGCCATCCAGTGATGCATGGTTTCTGTAGTTGCCTTCTCCCATTCTTGGACCTGGGCTTTGGCTTCGCCCAAACTAGCGATAAACTCAGCGATTGCATCTAGCTCGGGGGCACTCAACTGACTGGCTGGGAAAGCCGGCATGGTACCTATTGGATTACGCACTTGCATCGTTACCGCCGGCATACTGTGCCCGGCAATGGCTGGCCCAACGGTTGTGCCCTCAGCGTTAGGACCGTGGCAGGCGGAGCACTTCTGGGCATAGAGATTCTTACCATCGGTCTGGGGGCTGGCCGCTGGTGGTGGAGGAGATGGCTTAGTAGGAGCAGTCTGGCGGCAGGCAGCCAGTATCAAAGCTAGACTGAGAAAGAAGAGAGCCGAGAAATAGATGAACGACCGCTTCTGGCGAGTATTACCTTGATGCACTGTGGTACTTGGC
>JACQOL010000004.1 GCA_016202555.1 Chloroflexota bacterium
CTAAGCAGTAGGTCGTGGGTTCGAATCCCCCCAGGGACGCCAGATTTCAAATCAAAATAGTGCGGCAATAGTATCATACCCCCGAAGCAGTTACTGACTTACGGTGAGATTATGACCAAACAGAAGACACTGGTTTTTTTAGGTGCCCATCCGGATGACGAGAGTTTTGGCGTTGGCGCCACCTTAGCCCAGTACGCGGCTTCCGGAGTCAAAGTTTACTATGTCTGTGCTACCGGCGGTGAGGCAGGGACGGTCGACCCTGAATATATGCAGGGATATGCTACTATTGAAGAGTTGCGCTCGGCTGAATTGAAATGTGCCGCAGAGGCATTGGGCTTGGCTGATGTCGTTTACCTGGGCTTTCGGGATTCAGGCATGTCAGGTTCAGAAAGCAATACACATCCGGATTCGCTGGCGGTGGCCCCCCTTGATGAGGTGGCCGAACGAATAGTTAAAACCATCCGGGAGCTCAAGCCGGATGTCTTGCTTACCCACGATGCAGGTGGGGGCTACGGGCACCCCGACCATATTGCCACACATAACGCCACGGTTAAGGCATTCTATGCCGCCGGTGACCCAGCACAGTATCCCGAAGCCGGGCCGGTATTTCAGCCTCATAAGCTCTATTTTGCGGTGCGTCCTCGCGGTATTACGAAAATGATGGTCAGGTTAATGCCTCTATTCGGACAAGACCCCCACCGTTTCGGACGTAACAAGGACATCGACCTCACCAGGATGACTGCTGTGGAATATCCTGTTCATGCCATCATACGTCTCTCGAAACAAGCCACCGAGATGCGAAACAAAGCGGCGGCCTGTCATGCCAGCCAGGGTGGTGGGCGATTTCGCCGGGGTACATTCAGGATTCTACAGATAATTGAGAAGCTCCGAGGGCCACGGGACTATTTCATGCTGGCCTACCCGCCTCTAACCCGCCGACGCCAGGAAAAGGACTTATTTGAGGGAGTGGACTGAGTGGACTAGCCGACGCTTCCGGCTTGGGGGATGAGTATCATTCAATGTTGAAGGTTTAGTTGTCATGGTTGAAAATAACCTGATTTATAATGTCCAGCAATTGAGCAAGGTATACGACACGGGCAAGGTTAAGATAAAAGCTCTGGATAACATCTCCTTTGCTGTGCCGGAGGGAGATATGCTTACCATTATGGGCAGAAGCGGGTCAGGTAAGTCTACTCTGCTCAGACAGATGGGGCTGCTTGATCGCCCCACATCCGGGGGCATCATTTTCGAGGCAATGGAAGTGACCGCGCTGCCGGAAGGCGACAGAACGAAATTACGGCTTACCTCGATGGGCTATGTCTTTCAGGAATATGCCCTGCTGGGAGAGTTGACAGCTCATCAGAATGTCTACCTTCCAGGAATGGTGCTGGGTAAAATGGGCAGCAACTATAAACAGCGGGCTAAGGAGTTGCTGGAGCTAGTGGGCTTGGGGGAAAGGATAGGTCACTATCCTAAGGAGCTTTCCGGGGGCGAGCAACAAAGGGTGGCCATCGCCCGAGCTCTGATTAATAGTCCCAGTGTTCTTCTTGCCGATGAACCCTGCGCTAACCTGGATACCATATCTAGTAAGGCAGTGATGGAAACGCTGGTGAAACTTAACGCCCAGTTGAAAGTCACCATTATTTTTATTTCGCATGACCCCAGCGATAAGCAATATGCTAAGAGCCTTATCGTATTGAGCGATGGGAGAATCGCTCAAGAGGGCAACCCGTAAATATGAAAACACTGAAGGTAGCCGGTTTCCTGGCATTTACCTCGCTAAAACGGGGTAACTTCGGCGTCATGCTCCTGACTATTTTGATACTTATCCTGGTTACTCTTAATCTTCTTTTCGTACCCAGTCTGTTGCGAGGGCTTGTTCGTGGAGCTAACGACAAGCTGAAAGATACCTTTGCTGGAGATATCGTCATCGAGTCTGCTCTCGATAATCCTCTGATACCGAATACGAACGTCCTGATTCCTAAAATCGAGGCTATCGACGGCGTTGTTGCTGTTACACCCAGAAATAACATGGTGGCAGAATTCAGGTATGAAAACGAACGCACCAGCGGCATTATCTACGCTATTTTACCAGAACGTGAAAAAGAGGTATTTACCATCAGTAAATCACTGATGGAAGGCTCGTTCTTGAACTTAAATGACCGGGGTCAGATTCTTTTGGGTCTTCAGTTGGCTGGCGCCGGTAATTCCAACATAGAACTCTACTCCAGGTCGCTTAAGAAGATTCATGCCGGAGATAGGGTACTGGTAACTTATGGTAATGGTATTCAGAAGAGCTACACCGTCAAAGGTATTTTCTATAGCGAATTTATTCAAACCGACACCCAGGCTTTTGTCTCTGAAACGGAGTTTGAAGCAGTGAATCCGCTGGTGACTAACAAATCATCATCTATCCGTGTGAAAATAGACGATAAGGCAGATGCCGCAATTATCATTGACAAGATAAGCCAGCTCGGAGACGGATTGAGAATACTGACCTGGGAAGATTATGCCGGGATAATGCGCAGTATGACTGATACTTTCCACGCTATTGATACAATATTGAATGTTGTGAATCTGCTTGTAGCCGGTATCACGGTTTTTGTCGTTACCTATATTGATGTCACTAACCGGAGGCGGCAAATCGGCATCCAGCGCGCCATTGGCATTATGCCCGGCTGCATAGCTATAGCCTATCTGCTGCGGGCGGCCTTTTATGCGGCTCTCGCAGCTATCCTGGCCAGTTTGGCTTTTCTTTACGTCATAATGCCTGTAGAAGCTAAATACCCTTTTCACTTTCCCTTTGGCGATGTTAATCTTGTGTTAGGGTTCTCAGCGCTGGCTAATGCCTTCTTCATCTTATTCTGTGCTGCTATAATAGCCGCTTTTCTTCCGGTCTGGATAGCTCTGAGAATAAAAATCCTGGATGCGATTTGGGGATAAACTCAGATGCGAGTAACATACCGGCAAAAAGTTTAATCATCTCGTTAAACCAGGAATCCAATGCTTTCTAATATGTCGTTCAGGCATTGTCAGGGCTCAGATTTTTAAAATGATGTATTATCTGCCCCTTGTTGAATTGCGGTTAACTATGTGTTATTCTTCTGATTAAATTATTAGCTATGAGGAGGTTGTAATGCAAGCTTATTGTGTTAAAGACAGAAAGAAGGTGGAGATTAAGAATCCGAAAGCAATTACTATGAAGAACGGGCGCCCTGCGACTCAAGGTATTTGCCCGATATGCGGAAACAAGGTATTCCGTATCGGCAAATCTAAATAATTGCTTCGATATAACCCGTAACGACAAGGTCAGTGATAATCCGAGGCACCGAGGTTTGGTTGTGCCTAATTGTACTGCGCTATTCGGCTGTGCTATTCGGCTGTTTTAATTCTACTGGTACTGGACAGGAGAGAGAAAAACTGGAGTGGCTGGTGGGAAAGCTCACTTTAGTGGGTTATTCCAGTAAAGCGGGGGCGTAGGGGCTTGTTCTGTCTTGACACGTTTTACTTGAACAGACAGAGCATCTGTCAATTACGGTCGCAGTCTGGTAAAATATCCCTGAGATAGAGTTAGCTGGCAACATTATGAATTTATCGGTTAGTCTCACTCCAATTAAATTCTCCACGTTACCCAGTAAGGAAAATAGCCCTTTCAGTTGGGCTAGTGGCCAGGACTGTGGATGCCCCGGCTCAACGCTAGAAACTTGTTGCAGCGTGTAATTTTTAACCAGATAGTCTTGCAGATAACTGGATGCGGCTATTTTACACATGTCCTTAATCACAGTCAGGCAGTATGTCTTCATAGTAGTAGCACTCGGAAGCTCCATCTCGTCAATCTCTCGACCACAGGTGACAACATACGGGAAAACCGGTTGCATCCCGTCAAAAACTCTGAGGGCATGGCTCACGAATCCAACACCATCAATCTCCAGCATATTCTTATTCCTGGTATCAATATGGGCATACTTATAGATTGCCTTAGGCCGGGCTATAGGAGTGATTAGCTCAATTACTTCCCGAACGACTGCTTCAACTTGTTTATTTTCACTGCGCAGTCGCAGACGCTTGAGCACTTCACTAACTTGAATGTTTACCGGGATGTTGTCCAGCACACAGACATTAGTAGTTGAGCTTCTCATTGGTGTTATCCCTCCGCCTTCCGTAAAATTAATGTCGTCCGGTAGCAAGTAAAATTCAAACTTAGTCGGGAAGTTCTCATTTTAACTCATGACTAATGGATTAGCACTCATCATTGTCTTTTGTTATGATAATAATCCGTGTCTCACCTGGCTGTCAAATTCGCTTCATTGCCGCAGAGCAGATTCCTCTTGCCAAAAAGTCTTATCATTGCTGGTTGACTTAGCCTACCTTTCGTATTACAGTATAAATGGGTTAAGTAGACTGGGTGGCCGCCCTTCTCTGAAGGGAGGAAAGTCCGAGCTCCACCGGGCAAGATGCTGGGTAACACCCAGGAGGGGTGACCCTACGGAAAGCGCCACAGAAACATACCGTCCTTCCCTGCGGGAAGGATAAGGGTGAAATGGTGAGGTAAGAGCTCACCAGCGGCTGGGTGACCAGTCGGCTGGGCAAACCCCATCTGGAGCAAGACCAAATAGAGGGACACAAGGCAGCCCGGCCTCGTCCCCGGGTTGGTCGCTTGACCCTTTCGGTAACGGAAGGGCTAGATAGATGGTCACCGTCCTTCTTTAGAAGGATACAGAACTCGGCTTACAGGTTTGCTTAACCCATTTCTTCACTCAGGGGGGTTATTATCTGTCAGCACTGTGATTGTCGTTAGTTGGTTAAAAAAGGAGGTTGCGATGTGCGAACGTTGTGGTTGCCAACAATTTATTAAAAAGGGAAAAGAAGCAGTCCGAAAGCGAGCGGTAGATATCCTCAAGGAGTTGCACCTGACCCCGGCTAATGTTGACGATTACGAGTGTGCCGAAGCGATTTCAGGGATGATTGCCCCCTTTGGGCTTGAGGAAGATGAGGTCTATCATGTTGCCTCCTTCATTTCTGGGCTACATGGGGGAGCAGCGCAGACTGGCCGCTACAACCGCTCCGAGCGATACCAAGCCCATGTTCGTGCCTTTCGGGACGTCTTTGCTCGCTTACCTGTTCAGGGAGATTTCCAACAAATCGCTACTGCCTATCATCAACTGGAGCAATTAGCCCGGGAGTTGGATGAAAAAACGATAGCTTCCTTAGACCCTGAGATTCAGCAGGCGGTCAGTGCTGTGAATCATGTCCACGATGACAAAACCAGACAGACAAGGCTGCAAGAACGCTACGGTCTCTGACTTAGGAGCAAGTTCGATGTTAAAAACAATAAAAATTGGGGTAATCCTGTTATTGGTAGTGAGCCTTGCCCTGTCTTTTAGTGCTGGCTGTACACTGGCCACTAATGCTCCTCCAACTACAAACCAGGGTCTGGATACTGTGCAGGAAGCCTGGGGGATTATTTCCCGGGAATATGTGGAGAAGGATAAAGTTGATACCAGTAATATGAGCCAGGCAGCAATCAAGGGTATGGTGCAGGCTCTAAATGACCCCTACACTTCCTATTTGGACCCTCAACACTACCAGATGAGCCTGAGCGATATACAGGGTAAATTTGAAGGTATTGGCGCCTACGTCGGGATAAGAGAAAAGCAGATAGTAATTATCGCTCCCGTTGCCGATTCACCAGCAGCTAAAGCTGGTATCAAAGCAGGTGACATAATCCTGGCAATCGATGACAACGTTACCTCGGGCATGAGCCTGGAGGTGGCGGTGCTTAACATTCGGGGGCCAAAGGGGACATTGGTCAGGCTTCTTATTCAGCATCAGGGTGAGACCGAGCCTGTGAATATTGAGATTGTTAGGGCTGAGATTAAAGTGCCCGGTGTTCATTTCGAGATGAAGGAAGACATCGCTTATATTAGAATTGATTCTTTTTCTGAGCAAACTAATCAAGAGCTATCTCCTGTGCTGGAGACTATCACCCGGGGGAAAGCTACCGGTATTGTTCTTGACCTGCGCAGTAATCCGGGTGGCTTACTGGAAGCGGTGGTTGATGTCGCTAGCCATTTTTTGAAGGAGGGGGTGGTTCTTTATGTGGTGGATAATCAAGGCCAACGGACTTCAATATCGGTTAAGCCTCAAAAAGTCACTACTGATTTACCGATGGTTATTGTAACGGATAACTTTAGTGCTAGTGCTAGTGAGGTACTGACGGGAGCCATGCAGGACTATGGTCGGGCCACTATTGCCGGGACTAAAACCTTCGGTAAGGGTAGTGTTAATACCCTGCACCGGCTTAAAGATGGTTCGGGATTATACATTACCATAGCTCGCTGGCTTACCCCGAAGGGACGTCTGATTGAAGGTAAAGGAATTGAACCAGACTATCCTATTGAGCTTAAGGGAGATGATGCTATCCAGTGGGCGATAGATTACCTGAAGGGCAGCAGGGGATGAGGTGGTAGTTCCGGGTTATATTGACTCTTTGCTTAATCTTTTCCTTTGTTATATTATGTGGGGAAATAGCTACTTATATAGGATAATTCTAACTAGGCTGGAATTTACTATGAGGTTACTGCGCCGCTGGTTCACTTCTATCCCATTTTTCGCGGTGCTTGGTCTTGCTTTAGGAGCGGTGATTGCTATTCCGCTGATACCTCAGCCTAAAATCGTGACTATAAGTATCTCTGATGTTCTTCTTGACCAAACCTATGTTGATGATATCCTGAAGGCGCTGACTCAAGCCCGAGAGGATAATAACATCAAGGCGGTTGTTCTTGAGATAGATAGCCCGGGAGGCTATGTCGTTACCACCGAGCAGATATATCTGGAAGTACTGCGCCTGCGACAAAAGAAACCGGTGGTGGCTTCAGTAAAAATGATGGCGGCTAGTGGTGGTTATTATATCGCGGTGGCGGCGAATTATATCTATGCTCAGCCTACTTCTGAGATGGGTAGCGTCGGTGCTCGCTCTGGTCTGCCGGAACCGGAAAAACTGAATGAGACTAGCTTAACTAGCGGACTTTTTAAGGCTACTGGTGGCTCAAAAAGAAAAGCGATAGCTGAGCTAGAGATGATTAGGCAGGAATTTGTCTCGGCGGTGATGTCGCAGCGGGGCAGCCGGCTGAAGATACCGGAAGAGGAACTCTCTCAGGCAAAACTTTATCTTGGCATCGAAGGCTTGCGTTACGGGCTGATTGATGCTATCGGCACCCGCACTGATGCCATCAAGAAAGCGGCCGAGCTGGCTGGTATCAGGAATTATGGGGTAAGCGGACTTTATATATCCCAGCCGATTCCGTTTTTCCTTTTTGGCTCGGCTGATTGGGCGAAACTGAAGGCACAAACTGGCACAATGCCGGTTTATTATTACCTTTATATTGAGTCGGAATGAATTAATGGCAAAGTTAATACTGGTTAGAATTGGCATAGTCCTTATCGGGCTGGTGGTGATTGGGCTGGGGCGAGGACTTTTCTTCTACCGTGGCTTTTATAGCCCTCCTCCCGGTGAGATGCCCAGCTACGAGAGCTTCACTGTCCCCACAGCGCCGACCTCAGAATTCACTGACAACCATACACAGGGCGAGGGTATTATTCTGATTGATTTGGCTCATAAGAATGACTTTGAGGGAAAGGAACTCAATGTTCTCTTATTGCGGTTGGTTTCCCGAGGCTTGACCATAAAGTATTTTGATGCTAAGGACGACCTGAAAAAGGAGCTTTTAGCTAAGGTTGAGGAGCCGCCGGATGGGCAAGTGAAGGTCAAACCAGCAGCAGAGGAGCTTAAACCGGCTGATGCCTTTATTGTGGTCTCTCCCTCGTTGGAGTTCTCTAAAGAGGAAATAAAGACGGTTGAAGAGTTTGTGAAGGGTGGTGGTAAGGTGCTGTTCATCGCTGACCCAACTCGGTCCAGCCAAGTCAACAGTCTCGCCATTAGGTTTGGCTTGATATTTGAAAGCGACTACCTCTACAACATGAAAGAAAATGAAATTAACTATCGTAACATCTTCGTCAGTGACTTCAAAGAAAATGACATAACTAAGGAGCTAAAGAAAATAGCTCTCTATACCGCCGGTTCCATCAGTTCGGACAATGCCAGTATCGCCTTTGTTGACCAGAATACCTTTTCCTCGGTGATTGAATCAGGAAGAAAGCTTGCCCCTCTTGCCCTGGCTCAGGAATCTAAGGTTTTGGCACTCTATGACCTTACCTTTATTACCGAGCCTTATAACAGTATCCTGGACAATAACCGTCTTATATCTAATATCGCTGATTGGCTGATACCCCCTGCCAAAAAGGCAAAACCTTGACCAGGCTATTGGCTAAACCGGCAGATGGTTTAGTCGAGGGATAGAAGACCAAATACTGATTTCTTAAAAATTTCCTTAAATCGCCGTAACCTTTTAGCGACTTTGGCGTTATACTATATCAGTAAAGGAAATTTTAAGGAGGAGATTACAAAATGTTTAGCGGAAAAACCAGGACTATTTTTGTTATGCTGTTGTCTCTGGTTACAGTCGCCACGCTGGTGACGGCTGCTGCCTGTACCCCGGCTGAAGCTAAAGCGTTACAGGGTGTGCTGAAGAACGTGGATTCCGCCAACGGAACCATCACTATTGTGACTAAGGATGGTAAGACGGTGACCGTGAAAATTGCCACCGAAACCGGGGTATCGACTAATGGAACCAGTACTTCTATTGAAACTTTAGAGCCAGGTGCCTCTGTTGATGTCGAAATTGAAAAAAATGATAAAGATGACCGGGTTGCCCGGCATATTGAAGCCCGGCAGGCGGAGGTGGCGGGCATAATCACCGGGATTGAAAGCAGTAATATAACTATCAAGACGGAACGAGATAAAAACGTAACCGTCAGTGTTACCGATAGCACGATAATTAAGCTTGCGAATGACCTCGCTGGAACCTTGGCTGACCTCAGCGTTGGAATGTTGGTTGAAGCTAAATTCGACCCCTTAACTAATCAGGCTCTCAAGATTGGAATAGAGGAGGAAGAGGAAGGTATTTCTGCAACTGGCCTGGGATGGGGCATTCTTGAAATTCGTGTTACCGACCCACCACCAGCCGATGTTAAAAGCGCTGTTGTCTACTTAAGCGATATTGAAGTTCATAAAGTTTCGGGTAATGCTTCGGATAATACCAGTGGCTGGGTTCCTATCATCGGGGCGCCAGCCAGCTTTGACCTGATGGATGTTATCGGGGTGGAGCAGATTCTGGGCAGTGCTAATATTACCGCAGGGCGTTTTACCCAAATACGGATGAAGGTGACGAAAGTAGAGGGGATAACGACTGATAATGTCTCCTATACCGCTGAAGTTCCCAGTGGAGAACTAAAAATTGTTCGTCCCTTTAATGTCGGCGGTGGTAAGAGGACTGTCCTTACCCTGGATTTCGACGGGAGAAAATCCCTTATCCAGACCGGACAGGGTAAGTTCCTCTTCAAGCCGGTAGTCAAATTACTTTTAGAGAAGGAGGGAGGGGCAGGTGAAGAAGCCGGAGAACATGCTCAGGGTAAAGGGCGTCAAGGACAATCAGACAATGTTACAGATGGGAGAGGGTCTTCAGAAAATGAAAGAGGCAATCGCCCTTGACATTTTGTCTAAAGGTCTATAGCCCGATTAAAATATATTCGTAGTGGAAAAATCAGTAGTGAAGAAATTTTAAGGATAAAAGGAGGAGTTGTATAATGAGAAAAACAGGTAGAATAGTGATAGCTCTAGCCATGGTCTTGCTCCTGGTGCTTGCGGCGGCCTGTGCTCCCGCTTCGCAGGAAAAAACCCCTGCTCCAGCACCATCTCCCGCTCCGGGGACGGTTACTTCTGCACCTAATATGGGGTGGGGCATTCTTGAAATTCGTGTTACCGACCCGCCACCGGCAAATGTCAAGAGCGCTGTTGTTTATCTAACCAATATCGAAGTCCATAAAGTTTCGGGTAATGTCTCGGATAATGCTTCTGGCAATGCTTCGGATAATGCCAGTGGCTGGATTCCTGTCATCGGGGCGCCAGCCAGCTTTGACCTGATGAATGTTGTCGGGGTGGAACAGATTCTGGGCAGTGCTAATATCACTGCGGGCAGCTTTACCGAGATACGTATGACTGTCACAAAAGTGACCGGGGTAACGACTGATAATGTCTCCTATACCGCCGAGGTTCCCAGTGGAGAGCTGAAAATTGTGGGAGCCTTTAATGTCGGCGGAGGTAATAAGACCGTTCTCACCCTGGATTTTGACGGCGAAAAATCCCTTATCCAGTCCGGCCAGGGTAAGTTCCTCTTCAAGCCGGTAGTGAAACTGCTAATCAAGAAGTAGGAGTAAGCTTAGAAAAGGGGGCGACATAACAGCCGTTGCCCCCTTTTTGTAAAGGTGTTATAATCTGATTTAGAATGATACAGGCGGGAGGTAAAGTATGAAGCGTATAATTTCTCTTGTGGGGTTGCTGGGGTTATTGATAGTCATATTCACAATGGCTATGCCTGCTTCAGGCGTAACTCTGATTTCGCAAGCCCCGCGAATTCCTGTCAGGCAAGGAACATCCAGTAACTGGGCGGGCTATGCGGTGCAGACTGACCTGGCCAATCCTCAGAACAATGTCGTAACCGACGTTAAGGGGACGTGGGTAGTGCCGGCAGTAAGCGCTTCAAGCGTTTCTGCCTATTCTTCCATCTGGGTCGGTATTGATGGTTACTCCGATTCAACAGTTGAACAGATTGGGACCGAGCAGGACTGGATTAACGGCACGGCCAGGTATTATGTATGGTACGAGATGTACCCGAAAATGAGTTTCCGCATCAACAAAGCGGTATCTCCCGGTGATACCATAACTGCTGAAGTTCAATACCAGAATGGAAAGTTTGTCCTGACCTTGAATGATGTCACCAAGAACTGGACTTTCACTACAACGCAAAAAGCCCCGCAGGCAAAGCGTAATTCGGCCGAGTGGATTGCCGAGGCACCATGGTCAGGAGGGGTGCTGCCACTGGCTAACTTTGGGACGGCAACCTTTAATAATGCATCAGCCACACTTAATAATCAAACTGGTAGCATCAATGCTACCGCATGGCAAAATGACCCCATTGATATGGCTGTGTTAAATCCAGACGGCACTATAGCCTATTACAAGGCACAAACCTCTTCACTATCTTCTGATGGCAGTAGCTTTAGTGTAGTCTGGGACAATAACTAATTCGGGAGCGCCATCATGGCTGAAATAGAAGGGGGGCTGGTTTATACCGGCCCCCCTTCTTTCTTTTTATCTTCGTGTCAGCAGATTTGGCTAAAGTTGTGCTTCTTCTGGTTCTAGCTTGTGTAACTTATCCATACTTTCCAGTTTGTCCACATAGAGCACTCCGTTCAGGTGGTCTATTTCGTGCTCTAGAACTTGAGCCAGCAGCTCCTCTGCCTTAATCCGTATTTCCTTTCCGCTCCGGTCCTGTCCTTTGGCGGTAACCGAGACGGAGCGTTTAACTTCCCCCCGATACCCTGGTATACTGAGGCAGCCCTCAGTTACCAGCCGTTCTCCTCTTTTTCGTACTATCTGTGGATTGATTAGGCAGATATCCTTTTGTTCCGGTAAGCCAATAACAATCACTCGCAGGGGAATTCCTATTTGTGGTGCTGCCAGACCTGCTCCTGAAGCGAAGCGCATTGTCTCCAGCATATCATTGATTAGCTTGTTGATTGAGCTATCAATAAAGCGTACCCGTTTTGACTTCTGCCGTAATACCGGGTCGGGTGCGATGCGGATAGGTATAATTGCCATCTAATCTTTTACTAGTGCCTTACTTATCAGTGGTAAAGTGCAACAACAAATAATCTTAGAAAGTCTAGCTCGGCTAATTTTACCAATGATAAGGCTAGTTAAATTTGCCTATCTACCTGGTTGGCTCCCTGGAACTTTCACGATTAAGACGGGGACGCTGCTAGCTCTGAGAATCTTGTCGGCAACGCTGCCGAAGGCCCATCGGCTAACGCCAGACCGACCATGGCTGGCCAGAGCAATAAGTCCACAGCCATTTTCCTGGGCATAACGCACGATTTCCTCGGCAGGATTCCCAATGAGCACCTCGAAATGCACCTTAATCCCTTTTTTATCCAGCCGATGGGCTATTTTATCCAGGTACTTTTCGGCTTGCTGTTGTTTCTTACCTATGGACACGGGTGTTTCGGTTGTCGACGGGACTGCCATAAGCGGCCTGGACAAGCGGGCGTCATCTGTTCGCGCTACTACTCCGGTGATGCTCTCAGTGACGCTAACTAAAACTACTTCGCTAGTTTTGCCGTTATTTGTTAGTTGCTCAACATGCTCAAGAACACACTCGGCTAGCTTGGAACCGTCTAAAGGAACCACAATCTTTTGAAACATCTCTACTCCTTTTCCCTGGTAAAGTGATTATACTTACATCCGAATTATATGTTCTATATAGCATTATATTACTTATAAACCAACCGGGTCAATGTCTATTGTCCAGCCGCGGGGAATCGGTATTGCTGAGAGTAAGGCGGCTGGGTCAGCGCCACGAAGGATAAGTTGCCAGCGGAATCTGCCCCGTAGCCGGTGAATAAAGGCTGGTGCCGGCCCAATCAGGGTGAGGTCGGCAATTCCTTTGGAATTTATCTCTTCAATAAGACTATGCTTTAATTTCTCTGCCTCCCTTTGGCAAAGAGCATCGTTAGTATGGGTATAAATAAGGCTGACCAGTCGGCTGAAGGGGGGATTATGAAGCTGACGCCGATAGCTAATTTCCTTATTATAAAAGAGAGTATAGTCGTGTTTGGCGGCGGCCTGAATGGCGTAGTGCTCGGGAGAATAGGTCTGAATGATAACCCTCCCGCCCGAAGAACCACGCCCGGCTCTTCCGGCTACCTGAGTCAGCAACTGGAAAGTCCGCTCTCCGGCACGGAAGTCAGGCAGGTTCAGAGCCGTATCAGCATTAACTACTCCCACCAGGGTAACCCGGGGTAAATCCAGTCC
>JACQOL010000160.1 GCA_016202555.1 Chloroflexota bacterium
CCGTAGTGGTCTAAATCCATGGCCAGGAAGGCAATCTCGGAGGCGACATCGCAATACCTGAATCTGTCATTAAACTCAATACAGTCATAGATGCAGATGCCATCGGCAAAGCAAATATGGGCAGCATGAAGGTCGCCGTGACAATCCCTTATTTTGCCCCCGGCTACCCGCTTAGTAAAAAGAGGGGCGTTTCTCTCAATAAAACTATTGGTGTAATCCTTGATGTGCTGATACCTTGCCTGAGAAATAGTCCTGCCAAAGTATTTCAGGGTCTGGCTGAAATTCTCCTCGCTATTCAATCTAATGGCATCAATGCCACCGAAGCTACTGATGGCATCACTGGTCTCCGCTTGCTGGTGGAAGACAGCTAGCTTGGCGGCTACCCGCGACAGCATCTCGGCAGACACCTGGCTTTTGACCAGCAGCACATTCAACATTCTTTCCTGAGGCAGGCGACGCATCTTCACCGCATACTCGATAACCTCCCCCTGACCTGCTATTACAATCTCGCTTTTGTTTTTGGTAATTGGCACTACCCCCAAGTAGGCATCAGGGCAGAGGCGCTGGTTAAGCTCAAGCTCCCGCTGGCAATAGAAGCGGCGCTTGTCCAGAGTCGTGTAATCCAGGTAGCCCAGATTGACCGGCTTCTTCACCTTATAGACATAATCACCAGCCAGGAAAACAAAGGACATCTGGGTCTGCACCATCTCTACTCCGGAGGGAGATTCAGGATAGGCTTTGGGGTCGAGAAGGGCTTGAACCATGGCTGGTAATTGGGGCATTCGCTCTTCCTCTAAAGGTATCTTTTTCTTATCGCCGTTGATAGCTCAGCCAGTAGCTTCAGGGTATGGCCAGCCTGCTTACTGGTGAGAGATGCCAGCCCGCAGCTAGGCGTCAGCAGTCCCTGCTCAATCAGTTGCTTGAAGGGGATGCCCTTTCTGGTAAAGGGTGACATTGCCTCTTCCAGGCGGTCTTTCAGGCTGGCGACTGTTTCTCTGGCCAGCGTTTCAGCTTGATTGGGCATAATTCCCCAGGCAATCGTCCCTTTCCGCTCCAAAAACCCTTTTACCTCTTTCGGATAGAGAATCAGCGACTGAGCATAATTATAGGCGTCAAAACTTAAGATATTGGTGCTGGTCGCCAGCAGGACTGACCAGTCGGTATTGCCGCAGCAATGGATTCCCTTTAATCCGCTAATACCACTGAAGACTTCCTCCAGCAGGCTGATAACTTTTTCTCTGGTCACGGTGATAAAACCACTGGAGCCGTAAAGCTCCAGACACGGCTCATCAACAAAGATAATGGTATTGGGTGAGATTTGGCGGAGAAGCTTTTCCTGCCAGCTTGCTTTCAGTCTCAATAACTGAGCCGGGGCATCACCGAGCACATCGTCATAGAGTATCGCCCGTTTGTCCTCTGTGGTAATACTTAACCCCCAGGTGATTGGTCCGGTTACCTGGCCTTTAACAGCCAGCGGTGACAGATTTTTCATGGCGAGAAAGGCATAAAGACCAGCCGCATAATCCGGGCTAACAGGATACCGCTCTATATTATTTTCCAGTAAGGCACCATAAAGTTGCTCTAGAGGCTTATCTAAAGCTTGAGAGCGGTCGATATAGATGCTCTTTTCCCTGACCACCACGCCGGGAAAGCCCTGGCTATATTGGACATTCATATTTTCCAGGAAGGAGCGGTTCGGCAGCTGGGGCCAGGCCGGGATATCCTTGAGGTAGCGGGTGATTACAGAGCACGCCTCGGCTGGGTCAGTATGGGGCATACTGCCAATCATAGTGGGCAAACAACCGAATTTCGTATCAAGCATAGTGTTAAATCCATCCCCCTGTCCTTCCTTTGAAAAAGGAAGGTGGATTCTTATTATACGAGAGGAGAGACGTCTCTTCAATTTGGGAGAGCTTGAAGGGCGTAGCCCTCTTAAGTAAAACTATTTCCTCCTCTCCCAGAAGGAGAGGGGGATAGGGGGTGAGGTCATGATTCTACTTAATATATTTGCCTATCAGCAGGTTCAGTTTCTGCTTCTGTGCTGGCGGAATTAAGTCTGGTGCGGTAACAATCGCCGTCTCCAGGGCCGTGGCACAATCACAATCACGCTGCCGGGGTATCCGGCTGACGGCCAGCTTGATAATCTGTTTGGCGGTAGCAACATTTTTACGCAAGACATCTAAAATGACATCCACAGTCACCGGCTTGCCCGGCTGCCACCAGCTATCGTAATCGGTAATACAGCCGATAATAGCGTAGCAAATTTCGGCTTCCCGTGCCAGCTTAGCTTCAGGTAAGGCAGTCATACCAATAATATCGGCTCCCCAGGAGCGGTAAAGCCGTGATTCGGCCCGGGTGGAAAAGGCGGGACCCTCCATCACAACATAGGTGCCCCCTTGATGGACGGTCGCCCCGGCTTCCTGGGCTGATTGATATAAAACCTGGCTTAATGCCGGGCAAAAGGGTTCGGCAAAGGCAATATGGGCGACAATGCCATCACTAAAAAAGGAACTGACCCGGTGGCGGGTGCGGTCGATGAGCTGGTCAGGGATAAGCAGGTGGCCGGGGGCTAGCTCCTTCTTAAAGCTGCCCGCCGAACAAACGGCGATGATGTGCTCCACCCCCAGCGACTTGAGGGCATAGATATTAGCCCTTGCCGGTAGCTCGGTGGGCGAGATGCGGTGCCCCTTGCCGTGCCGGGGTAGAAAGGCAACCCCCACCCCTGCCAGTCTGCCGATGATAATGCTATCACTGGGCTTGCCGAAGGGGGTATTAATACTAACCTCTTCAATATCCGTTAGCCCCTCAATATCATAAAGCCCCGTCCCGCCAATCACCCCGATTTTTGCTTTGGGTTGCAGCATTAGGAGACCTCCTCAGTTCCAGTTTAATGGTAAGCATCCTTGCGATGGTTGAACAAGACTACATTCAGTGTTTTCTTTTCGTGGTTAATAGAATAAATCACCCGGTAGTCGCCAATTTTGAATTTGAAAAGCCCGGTATATAGGCCGGTCAAGGCTTCAGGTTTCATTTTCTCGAAGTTTTCTGAAAACCAGGCGAGCCTTCTTAACACCCGACTGGCAATCTCTCTGTCCAGTCGTCTGATACGGTCGCCTGCGACAGGGCTTAGTCTGAAAGTATAACTCATTTCAAGTTTATGCCCATTTCTCTGGCGAGTTCTTCTAGAGGGATACCTTCTTCTCCCCGTTTTAATGCCGCAAGGGCTTCCTCAATCTCACATTTGGCTTTGTCAGTTAGCTCTAGCCCGCGGTCAGGGTCGCCCAGGATTTCAGTGAGCTTGTCTTCTACTGCCTCGTCAATTAGTGTCTTGAGTTGTTCAAGTGTTAATTCTTTTACTTTCATCTTATCCTCCCCCGTTATCTTGCCTTATCTTTCTATGTATAGTATAGCTGATTTGTAATTTATCGTCCTTTACCTCAATATCATAAAGCCCCGTCCCCCCAATCAC
>JACQOL010000161.1 GCA_016202555.1 Chloroflexota bacterium
ATGTCAATAGCCTTTGGGTGAGCAAGTGAGGTGAGTACCAAAAAGATGTAATAAGCTGAGGGAATTAGGGAAAGAATGTTTTGGGTAACTTTATGACTGGATAACAGTCCTAGTCTTTTTCTTACTTAAATCCACGATTTCGTATTCTACCTTTTCTTCCTCTAATCTTTTAATAAGTTCAGGGGTGGCGTCCTCAGTGCAAACAACCGTGAAATTCAGACCACAGTGGACCGCTTCTAGAGCAGCTTCAATGACTCCATAGATATATTGCGGCTCAATCATGATTTGTCTCAATGCGACTAAGGCTTCAATGCCGATTGTACCGATGGGCTGGGTATCGTTCACTCTGGCACGTAGTTTTTTCATCTCAACCATTCGGGAACCGCCTTTAACTATAGAAGGAACCTGGAGTACGCTTACTTTCCCTCTGGTGAGCTCAACAATGCCTTCAATGTTAGATACATCAACGTCCTCCCCCTGTTTGGCAGTAGATAAGACGACACCTTTGGCGCCTTTCCCTGTCTGGAGGACGGCAAAGAGAAGCCCATCCTTCATCTTTAATCCTACAGGTTGGCCCTTTTTGAGGTCGGCCTCAGCTATGGCGGCACAGACAGTGATGTTAGTAACAGAATGGCTCACCAGAGCCACATATTCATTGAGTTCCCTTAACATCTCAAGTACCCAGTTCACTCCTTTTGCGCTTACTCGGTAGCTAGAATGCCCGGTGGAAATCACCATTTCTTCAGAGGTTAATTGGCGTATGTAATCTGATATGGCTTGAGGCGTGACACCGACTTTCGCGGCGATGGTCCTCTGGTGTACGCTCGGACCAGCAGCGGCAATTTCCACCAGTATCTGGAACTTGGTGGCTGAGTTCTTATTCTGCAGTATCTCTATCATCTCATTCCCTCCGACCCGCTATTAATAAGCCTATTTTAGTAGGATGACGGCTTTTAATCAAAGTGACCGCACCGAATCAGAGATACGTGAGTACCAGAAGTAATAATTCGTGTTAAGTATGATAAGCGGCGGAGTCAGTCTTGGTTAAAACTGGCGGTGCTAGTTCCCGCGAACTTGGCGCTTCTCGAGAAAGATGTTGTCAATTGCCTGACACAGCGACCAGCCGCGGCACTTAAGATTGTGGTCTTCCAGAGTTCCCATTCGGGGTGGGCTGGTTCAGAAAACAGTATCATTCCTCTGATAAAGGTTGGGCACCTCTTTGTCGTACCCGAGGTGACCAACCCCGGATGAGTATTCTGATGGGCGAGCATTCGCCTAAGCGGGCTTGCTCCTAAGCGCGAAAGCCATGATGATACCCACGGTAGCCCAGAACAAAGCATGGCCTGAAATAGACAGGGCAAGAAAGCCCGCCGATATGCCAGCCAGTTCAGGACCTGGTCCGGGGACGTTAGGCATCAATTTGAAAATAATAGCCATAGTCAATAGATAAAGAGTCGCCGTGATACTTAACTGCCAGCCCCGGCCCATTGTTCGGAAAACTCGATTCAAAGAGCGGAATGCCATCCATGCTGCTGCCGCAGCCAGTACCGAAAGGGCCACAAAGCTCACCTGCAACCACTGCCGAGAATATATGGTTGCCGGGTCACCTACGCCCGGTAATGCAGCAGAGTACTTTAGCTGGAGGAGCAGCCCAAAAAACCACCACATCGCCCCAGCTAAAAGTAGCGCTTTAGTGCCTGACCGCTTGCCGGGCAGACGTCGTTCCAAGAGTGTAAATACGAAAGCGAAGATGACGCCGATAATCAGTCCATAGAGGCCGCTGCCGACTATCAGCGTTACTTTTTGGGCGCCTCGTGAGACTAGTTCGGGTGTCCCCGGGCTGGCCTCACTCTCAAGGGCGATGGCCTGGTCAATCAATCGTTCCGTAACCAGAAAGTGGAATAGCCCCATCACTAAACCAGCGACCAGCCCGGCAATTATTGACACTTTTATTACATTGGAAAGCCTGTTAGCAAACATTAATGACAGGCAAATCCTGCAGCGTGACGAATATCGTGGAATAATTCGTGAAGAAACATCTGCTGATAAGCTACTTTACCCATCAGGAGGCTCAGCGTCTGCCCCTGGTCAATGCCAATGAGGAACAGCCCCATCAGAGCCAGTCCGAAGATGCCCCAGTATTTTACCGGTAATAGAACCCCGACATTTTCAATTGCCTTAACTGCTGTGTTCATTACTCATCTCCTTCTATAAATTATTATTGTTTATATTCCTACTTTAGTAATCTGGTCCGGGCAACCGGTTAAGCACTACATAGAGCACCTCCTTATAGCCAGCGGTTCAACAAAAGATTTACCAAGACCGAGGTGGTCAGCCAGCCCGAATCTAATTTCCTGATATCAACTCCGCTTGAGAAAAAACAAATATGCTTGATATTATAAAGATGAAACGGGACTTTGTCAATACCTACTGGTAAAAAACGAATAAAAGGTCAGGTAGTCTGCTGGGACAAGTCTACCAAGTAGTAGTCGCCCCTTCTTCTTGCATCATTTTAAGTAGGCCTGTCACGGCATGCCACATATCCATTATTTCTTTCAGGGAAGGGGTGTTCATCGGCGCACCAGTGGCATAAAGTTCATTCAGTTGCGGGAAGAGGATTGTGCTCTGTGCCTGTTCTAACCAGGACTTCTATTCGTGCCAGATTAGATATTCCACCAACCAACTGTTAATCCAGCCATTGAGGTACTGTCCCGAAATCAAAGTACCGCTCCATAATTTCAATGAGCTTGGGTAGTTTCTCCTGATTAAATTTGGTTCTACCCAGTATCTCTTCAATATCGATAGCGACGGTGGCAGGCTCATCTCCGGCTAAGATAATGGGGACATTTTTTGCCTTCGCCTGCTGTCTGACGACCGGTCTGAGGGCTTCCTTCCCGGTGAGAACAAGGCACCTGGTTAAGGTCTCCAGCGCCGCTAGTTGCATATCCGGCCGCTCGCTTCTGATTACTGCTGCTTTGTTGACTTTGTGACTGAAATATATTGGGCCAGAGTCAATACACATTGCCCCCAGCATAAAGTTTTCCACCAGCTCCGCCGATTTTTCAGCGCTATTTAATATCTCTCCGTGGAGAGCATCAGCCAGCTCACCTACGCTTAGGGTAACCAGAGACCTGTCTTCGGGTAGCACCCCCAGAATATTCACTCCGGCTCGACTCAGTGAAGTGACTATTTCGCTAGTCACTTGTTCCCATTGGCTTCTGGGCACTTTGTTTAATACGACGCCCAGCAAACTTTCGCCAAAATCAGCATAGTTTTTTGTTTTTTCGGCTAGCTCTCTGGAATAGCCTTCGATGATAATTACTTTGGCACCCAGTGCTGTTACTATCTGACGAGCAATCCGGTTCGTTGCTGAGCTACCTTCGATAATGACCGCATCTTTACCCGATGAGACCTTGGCGTAGGTTTCTTTAATTTTGCTTTCCAGCTCGCTCTCGTTACGGAAGGCTGGGCACAGCAGGTCTAGTGGCTCCTCTAAGGCAAAGAGGTGTTTCATTAATTCTGCGTCATTGTCAGCGCCTTCGGCTTTGCTAGCGATGACCGGTTTGAGGTAACCTATTTTTTTGCCATCATTGAGCAGATGTTTGCCCAGACCAGCACCAACCGCCGTTTTCCCACTGCCCCTCTCCGAAGAGGTTAGATACAAGGCAACCAAGCTATACCTCTGCTTGAGAAGATTTGAACCTGTAGGCTATTATAACTCATCTTGATTTATTGGTAAAGGGGGGATTGGTTCCTAAACTATTCTAATAACAAAAGGTTTGACGCTGGCTAGTCTAGCTACTATACTGATTGTGCCAGTAAATAAAAAGGAGGTAGTAGCATGGCAAAAAGGTATGATGTTATGGTCAGGGTGGTATCTCAAAATGGTAACTGTGGTGCTGGGCACAAGGTTGGCGATGAGTGGCTTATCAAAGGTAAGACGCCGGAAGGGATGTGCCTCTCTGCCTTTAATGCTCTGTACCCATCGGCGCGGGTGCTGATGCTTGGCGGGACTTTTCCCTGGGAAGCTGCCTCTGATGTCACCACAGTGGCTTGCCCCGATGCCGCTAACCCGGTAGTTTTTGAAGTGAAGCGATTGCGGCAGTAGACTGGTGACGGAGAAGACTGGTCTCTTGCTAAGTTTGGACTTGAGGGAGGTAAGAAATGGCGGAACATCCTTTGATGACTGTTGAAGACCTTGACCCGGAGCTTTTTAAACTAATGGAAGCTAGCCGGCAGCTTGTCCTTAGCGATGGCGCTTTACCCCGAAAGTTTAAGTTACTCGTCGCCTTGGCTTTAGATGCATCACATGGCGCGACTGGAGGTGTTACTTCATTAGCTAAGGCAGCAATCCAAACTGGCGCCACTAAAGAAGAAATCGCCGAAACATTGAGGGTCGCCCAGTGGATTAGTGGAGTTAGTAGCACTTATACCGCCGCTCGTGCTCTGCAAGGGTTATTTTAGGATTGAGTTGGAGGGGTGTCCGAGTAAGCCGTGGATGACGACAATGCCGACAGCTGCTGCCGTAATAAGAAAGATAGCCGTTCCAATAGTATAATAGCGACGCTGATAACGACTGGCCAGTAAGTCGGCCCGCGCATAAAAAGGCAGAAACCAGGCGCACATTGCCCCAAGCGATGGTAGAGTGGCACCTACATGCTCCGCTATGGCCTGAAAAACTTCCTCGCGTGTGGAAACCTCTTGTTGCAGGAGATACTTGCTAATGCTGGCACGATTAAAGGTATCCGTCTGTCGGAAGGCTGAAGAGAGCAGCCCTTCTACGCTGATTTCTTTTACGGAGATTTCCCCCTTTGTCAAAATCCAGAAAATCGACTTACTGCGTTCATGAGTATATTCGACTACTTCGGCGGTGCTACCCTTTCCTCGGGAAGTCTCCTCATCCCAGAGCGCTATAAGGACATCACTTTGGTTAACAACATACCTTCCCGCTTCCTCATAACCTTCCTCTCGGGTTCGAACCGCCTTGATCAGTTTCACTTTCCGGGCTGAAGACGACAGCTCATCAAACTCCTTTACCGCTTGTGTGGATGGGAAGTCGCTTATGTAGGTCTCTCGGGAAAGAGGCAGAACAACTTCTAGTGATGCTCCTGGTCTTTTCAGTACCTCGCGAGTGATTAATCGGTCGGCTCCTTACGGAAGGAGCGAAATTACTACAAGTGCCGGCTGCGTATAATGGGATGAACACATCGCCTCGATGCGGTTTAGAACTCTGTCAACTTCCAACAGAAGAGCTGGCTCATTGATAAGGTCTCGATGGCCGGTTCCCCCTATTCGTATTTCAAAAGGGAGTTTGCCACCGTGTTCAAGAAGCAGTCCCCGAATAGCCGGGCTCGATTGCAATTTCGACGTACCTCTCATAGTGAGACGATTTTCGAGAAAGCGATTTCCACTGTCAAGTTTCACTAGCACGGTCATACAAACTGACGAATTGTGTAAAATAGGCGAGTGCTCCAAAAGGCACCTTTTTGGTAGAGACGGGGGGAGAGTCGAACTCCACCTGAATACATGCTCAGTTTCGTTTGAAATTTAGCAATTCACTAGTTTGTTAGTGCGGGTCATGCTCAGGATAAACTGTTTTGCGAAGACACCTAGGCAAAAAAGTTGATAGCCCGAAAGTGTGTGTAAGCACATACCCCTCTGTCAGTAGTTATTACAGGGGGTTAACTTTGTGTAAAGAGGAAAGATCACCCAAACATTGGGTGGTCTTTCCCAGTCTCGACTTAGCTACAAATTATTTTGAAATAGTGAGCCGTGTGGGGCTCGAATCTTTATGGTATGCAGTAGTATTCACTTCTGCAGAATCTATCTCAAGTTACGATAGGTTGCTTCCTTCTTTTATTCTTGCAATAATAGTCTTCCTCTCTGGTGTTGCCTATTTGCTCTATATTTCGGAGGTTCCTCCGAAGTTAAGCATTTTTAAAATCCTGTCCCATTATCTAATCCTCTTTTTGCCCAGGCTGAGATAAGGTTCAAATGGGTGAAGCCCTTTAAAATTTCTTTTCGTCACCAAATCTACTTCCACCCGTCATATAAGCATGAGAACACGATATCTCTGCCACGAGAAGATAAATCCCATTACTACCAAGAAACTAACCAATATGCCATAATCTACCCCCAAGGCTAAAAAGCTCAAAACAACCCCCTGGGGTTATCAGCCAGATGACCATCGACAAAAGTAATGCAAATCCGAGCAAGAGGGTAGCCAGTCCGGTTACTATTAACTTCGGCGAGTGTGCTGCTTTCATTTCTTGAACAGCCAGCACTTGACGAAGTGTGCCGAGCTCGGCTCGAACTCGGGCGGGTTTTTAAGGTCGCACAGTCCGCGAATTATCGATGGGCACCGCGGATGAAACTTGCATCCCGATGGAGGGTTAAGAAGACTCGGTGGCTCTCCTCCAGGAACGTCGCGGTAAGTCTTCGCGTTGAGCGGGTCGGGGTCGGGGATAGCAGCAATCAGCGCCCTGCTATAAGGATGGAAGGGTGCATTCAGTAAGCCATCTACTTCAGCTTTCTCAATGATTTCACCCGCGTACATAACAAAAACCCGCTCTGAAAAATATCTGACAGTAGCAAGGTCATGCGTGACGTAAATAACACTGAGGTTGTATGTTTGTTTCAACTGCTCAAGCAGTTGCAATGTCTCCAAGCGGGCAGACGCGTCTAGCATCGAAACGGGTTCATCAGCTACTATTAATTTTGGCCGTAAGATAATAGCCCGGGCGATTACCACGCGTTGCTGCTGTCCGCCGCTGAGCATGTGAGGAAATTTAGGCAAGAGCACTTCGGGAGGAGATAACTTCACTGCCTCCATGGCTACGCTGATTCGAATGGTCCTTTCGCTTTTACTTTTAATTCCGTTGATAATAAGGGGCTCTTGCAGAATTTGATATACACTCATAAACGGCGCCAACGCACCATAGGGGTCCTGCTGAATATAACCTACCTGCGAGCGGTACCACCGCAACCCATGTGTTTTTATGTGGCTGATATCCTCACCTTCAAAAGTTATTTCGCCCCTGTTCGGAGGATAAAGACCCAGTATAGTCCTAGCTAAGGTAGACTTACCGCAGCCACTTTCGCCAACAACAGCCACAGCTTCTCCTCGCATAAGGTCGAAGCTCAGTCCGTTCACCGCCCGTACGTAGCCGGCGTGACCGAATCCCCACCGCCTTAGTTCGAACCATGTGGATAGTTCGCGCACAGAAAGGAGCACTTCTTTTGTCATCGCACTCATGCGTATATCCAGCACTTCACTTTTCGACCGTTGCCTATTGTTATTACAGGCGGTTCCTGTTCACACGCAGAAAAGCGGTGCGGGCACCGCACCGCAAAACGACACCCCACTCCCGGAGCAATCAGTCGGGCCGTCTGCCCAGGTATGAATTCCGGCGTTTTCTTTTCTCGGAGTCTGGGTACGCTTGCCAGAAGCAGCTGTGAGTAAGGATGGAGCGGCCCGTAATAAAACTCCTCGGAGCTACTCATCTCAACCATCTGTCCGGCGTACATTACAGCGACACTGTCCGCCAGCTCGCTGCAGGCGGCAACATCATGACTGATAAAGATAAAACTTTTATTGGATTCTTGCTTGATGCGCTTAAGCGTGTTCAGGATATTAGCTTGTGTTAGTACGTCCAGCGCTGAGGTTGGCTCGTCCAAGACTACTAACGGAGGGTTTGTTACCAGAGCCATAGCAATCGCTGTTCTCTGACGCATACCACCGCTCAGCTCGAAAGCATAGCGCAGGAGAAAGTCTTCAGGTACGCCCACATCTTTTAGCACTTCTCCTGTACGTTCTTTCGCTTCTTCTCTCTTCATTAGACCGTGGGTCAACAGGGGTTCGGCTACCTGCTCGCCGATTTTCAGGACGGGGTTCAGTGAATTCATCGCTGCTTGGGGTACGAAAGAGATTTTCACCCAGCGTACCTCACGGCGGAAATGTTCCTCATTGAGCGGCATCACGTCTGTTCCGTTAATGAAAACTCGACCCTTGTAAATTGCAGTATTACGGGGAAGCAGCCTTAAGATAGCGCGGACAAGTGAAGTTTTCCCGCACCCCGACTCGCCGATTACCGCCAGTGCCTGTCTGGTACCAAGCTCAAAAGTGATGCCATCAACTGCCCGCACAGTCCCCATAGATGTCCTGTAATGCAGGAAGAGGTCTTCTACCCGCAGTAGTCTATTTGTTATCATTCTGCCCTCAATCTTGGATTAAATATTCGGTCGAGGCCATACCCCAGCATGGCAAAGCCGAGCCCGGTAAGTATCAGCAGGATGGAAGGCAGCACCACGGTGTTATAGTAACCTTTATATAATGCTCCGGACTGGAAGGCATCGTTCAATACCTTACCCCATGTCGGCAGAATGGGGTCACCCAGTCCCAGGAAAGCCAGTGATGCCTCGAGAAAGACCATAGATGGTATCAAAAGAACCAACTGGGGAATGAGAACAGGCAGCACTTTGGGTATCATATAAAGAAGAATGATACGCATATCGCTGGCACCGTAAGCGCGTGCCGCTTCAATATAGGGCAAGCTCTTCACCTGCAGGAATATTGAACGGTAGACTTTGATTCCGAGACTGAAAATTCCGAGCAGGACAACGACTAGCAGTATAACCACGATGCTGCGTGAATAGAATGTTGCTATCAGGATCAGGATTGGCAGTCCGGGGAGGATGGCATTTAGCTCTGTGAGACGCTGGATAACTGAGTCAACCAATCCGCCGTACCAGACACCTACCGCGGCTATAAATAATGTAACAACAGTCGAGCCAACAGCTCCCAGAAGCCCGAAAGCCATTGCAACTGGTGCTCCCCACAAGAGCGCCACGGACAGGTCACGGCGATGGTCATCTGTGCCGGCAACCCCCTTTACTTTGCCATATACCACCAACCTCGCATCTATGTCGGAGGATTTCTCGAATGTCATCCCCTTGATGACCATCTCGTAGCTCCCTTTTTGAACTGACGTCCCACCGGAGGTTGGATTGGCGAAAAGTCCGGTTTCCGCTGTCCTGCTGCCGAGCGCGGCAATAAGTTGTTGGTCTTGCGAGATGTTGTAGCGGTTATCAGCAGACAGACTGCGCTCACCGAGAGCTATCTCACGCCCATCCGGTGCCAGCCAGGATATTGATGCCGCTGGGCGCACTTGCTTAAACTTCGCATTAAAAAACAACGTTATCTCATCGGGGAAACCATCGTAATTATAATAAAACGGCATCGAGAGGATTATTGTATTTATATCGCCGGAAGAGCTTACTGTCTTTTTTGCCGTGCCATTCTTAGTATCGAGAACGATAGTTTCAGGGAGCTTCTCTGAAGAAAACAGGTTGACCCAGACCGGCTGAGCATTCCTTGGGCTATCGTCCCATACCCCTCCTTCGCCGCGCCAGAGACTGATGGCTTCGTTATAGGGAATTGCAATTACGGCATAGATAGACAAGCCGATGAGTCCGGCTATAATAATAGCTCCGATTAGTACCGAACGATGCCGCAGGAGCTCTCTGAATTGCTGCCTAAAGCCGCTCATAATTTATCCCCGCCTCCAACTTTTACCCGCGGGTCGACGAGGGCATAAACGATATCAAGCAAGAAGACAGTCAGTGTGAGCAGGTAGGCATAGATGACCACCGAACCCACAATAACAGGAGTATCGAAGGCGCTTATTGCCTGGTATAGAAGTCTGCCTATCCCTGGCCAGTTGAAGACGACTTCGAGAATAATAGAGCCCATCCAGATGCTTATGATACCAAAGGAGAAAGTGGTGATGATGGTGGGTAAGGTTGGTCTCAGAATGTAGCGACGCTCGATAGTTCCGGAAGGCAGCCCCTTTGCTTTTGCTATCTCAACATAGTCTTCAGACGAATAAATGAGAAATAAAGTCCGCCATGAGGAGATAGTGATAAAAATCGACCCGATAAGCATAGAGGCGACCGGTAGAATCAGGTGCTG
>JACQOL010000164.1 GCA_016202555.1 Chloroflexota bacterium
AATAAACTGCGCCTAATTTTTAAATATGGTGACAATGTTAGAGAGCATGCAAAACTTGCCCAGAATTTAGTAGAAGCAACAAATAAGAGGATTGACTAACACGATGGTTAGGTGGAATGCGGAGGGAAAATTGAAGTTTGTAGAAGGGGGATGCCTCTTTTTAATCTATCTTTTTGTTACGGAGATAAGGGTTGGCTAAGGCTATCGTGGTGAAGATTGGTGGCTCTACCTTGGGTAGTCATGATACTACTCTGGAGGACATTGTTGAGCTTCAGCGACAGGGTAAATCTCTGGTGGTGGTGCATGGCGGAGGTAAAGTAATCACCGATTGGCTGGCTAAGCAAGGTGTCTCCAGCCGATTTGTTCAGGGCGAGCGGGTAACCGACCAAGCTACGCTTGAGGTGGTGATGGCAGTACTTGCCGGGCTGGTCAATAAGGAACTTGTCGCCGCTATTAATAACTTGGGAGGGAGGGCGGTAGGTATCAGTGGGGTTGATGGCGCTCTTGTGGAGGGTCGGATTGCCGATAAAGAAAGGGGTTATGTTGGCGCTGTTGTCAGGGTAAATACGAGCATCTTGGAGTCACTGCTGGCAGCCGGTTTCATTCCTGTGATTTCGCCAATTGGACTTAATTCTTCCAAGATGTTTGCTGATGCTCCGATGACGCTTAACTTCAATGCTGATACTGTCGCTGGCGAAATCGCTGCCGCCATCGGCGCCGAAAGGCTAATCTTTCTCACTGATGTTCCCGGTATCAATGACCAGTCAGGTAAGCTGTTGCCCAAGCTATTACCTGCTGAAGCGGAAGCTCTGGTGACTTCCGGTGTAGCTTCAGGAGGGATGATTCCCAAGATAAAAGCATGCCTCCGAGCTTTGTCGAATACGGCAACAGCCAGCATCATCGATGGCAGACAGCCCCACGCCTTGCTCAGGGAGATAACCAGCAGTGCTAGTGGGACGGTGATACGAGTTTAATAATGTTCAGGAGGGAACGAAGAGGGTCAGGATGCCTCATTGTGAATTGAAATGGGAAATGTAGCTGATACGGGCAAAAGAACTAAAGCGGCAATCTGGGTAGCCCTACTGACGACTGTCTGCGGGTTAGTGCTCTGGCATGCTGTCTCCTGGCACTCTAGCGGTAAGTATCTTGAGATGATTCAGTGGTTAGAGACAGGGCGTGGTTACCTTACTGCTCTTTATAATCTCGGCTTGATGTTGGTGATGGGTGCTCTGCTGGGCCGGCTCATGCAGAAAATAAGTGACCTGCTAGGTTGATGCCTGTCCTTAGTCAGGTTTGGCTCGTCTCAGGATTATAAAAGGAGAGAAGATAAGGTGCGAGACCTTCAATGATTACTCTTCCAGAGTTAGCGGGTGTTGAGGTAAATCTCTTTCTTCTTGTTGCTGTCGGTTTGGGTGCCGGGGTGCTCAGCGGATTTGCCGGTGTTGGTGGGGCCTTCGTGGTGACACCAGCCTTGATTATATTGGGCTTCCCAGCAAACTTCGCCGTTGGCACCAGCCTTGCCTGGGTCGTCGGGAACTCACTTATTGCCGTCATCAGGCATAGCAAACTGGGTAATGTGGACATGAAGTTAGGCTCGGTGCTACTAGTTGCTAGTAGCGGTGGGGTTGAGGTGGGAGTAAGACTGCTCAACTGGGTTAAAGGTCTCGGTTTGGCTGACGAGGTTGTGCTTACCGTTAGTATCTTCCTGCTGCTTGCCGTCGGTGGCTACACCTTGTCCGAAAGTCTCAAGCGAAAGAGGCAGCTTGACCGGATGTTCGCCAACGGAGAGAAGCTGCCAGCTGAGCTAAGGGCGACACCACTCTCACACAAACTGCAAAGTGTCAATTTGACCCCAATGCTAACCTTTGCTAAATCACAAGTAACCATCTCCCTCTGGATTGTATTAGCCATTGGTTTCTTTATTGGAATCTTGTCCGGTCTTATCGGTGTTGGTGGTGGGTTCATCATGGTGCCGTCACTGGTTTATGCTATTGGATTATCGTCTTTTATGGCCGTCGGCACTGATTTGTTTCAGATTGTTTTTGTCGCTTCTTACGGTGCTCTTCGTCATACCATGAGTGGTAATGTCGTTATTTTAGTGGCTTTAATTATGGTGGTTGCTGCCAGCTTCGGTGTGCAGTTCGGTGTCCTGACTACCCGCCATGTCCGCGGTGTATCATCGCGACTTATCCTGGCAATTGCCATCCTTCTTTTTGCCCTTGGCAGTATTCTCAAGCTAGTTTATATCCTATCCGAGGAAAGGACTGCCTGGCTTGAGACCGGGTCATTAATTGTTACCTTCGGTGGTCTAGGGCTAACTGGGCTTATGATTCTGGTGTTGTTCTGGCTGGCGCGCCGTTGCCGATGCGGTCAGAAAATACCCGGCTGGTGCCAATCTCTTGTGATTAGAGGCGACCAATAATTGTGTCCTATTAGCAACCTGTCCAGGCTTAATAGGGCGTCATCGCAGCGGTGAATTGTGGTTCGGTGTCCGTGTTGCTATAATATTGGCTGAAAAGAAGGTGGCTGTAGCTCGGTTTGAAGCCCGCCTTTCTCATAATGTCTCGGAAGCCTGGATTGTGAGACTACTTGCCATCGGGCTGGCTCTAGTGGCTATCCGTCTCTTGATTGCCTCATTCTAATCTGTCAGAATGGGCATAAAAATAGTATACACGGTAATAAAGAGATTCGGAGAATGAAAATGGCTAAATGGGAAGAGCTTGAGAAGAAATACTTTATGGGCACCTTTAAGCGTGTCCCCGGCGTTTTTGTCAAGGGTAAAGGGGCCCGGCTGTGGGATGAAAACGATAAGAAGTATCTTGATTTTGTCGCCGGTTGGGCAGTTGATAGCCTGGGGCACTGCCACCCGGTAGTGGTTGAGGCAATAACCAAGCAGGCACAAACCCTTATCCAGACCTCAAACCAGTTCTATACCATTCCCCAGCTTCAACTGGCTGAGCTTCTGGTGGAAAACAGTTGCCTGGATAAAGTCTTCTTCGGTAATAGTGGCGTTGAAGCAACCGAGGGGGCGGTCAAACTTGCCCGTCGTTACGGCAAACTCAAACTGAATGGAGCCTATGAGGTCATTACGACTTTAAACTCTTTTCACGGTCGTACTCTTGCAATGACGGCAGCAACCGGACAGGCTAAATTTCAGGAGCCATATCTCCCTTTGCCCATCGGGTTTGTTAATGTGGAGTATAACAACATTGAGGCGATAAAGGTGGCGACCACCAATCAGACCTGCGCCGTGATGTTGGAACCAGTGCAAGCCGAAGGCGGGGTCAATATGCCCGGGGATAATTACCTGAAAGAGGTACGAGCCTGGTGTGACCAGCAGGGTATTCTGCTTATCCTGGATGAAATTCAGACCGGTATCGGTCGGGTGGGAACCCTTTTTGCCTACGAACATTATGGCGTAGAACCTGATATAATGGCACTGGCTAAGGGTCTGGGTGGCGGTATGCCGATTGGGGCGATTATGGCGAAAAATGAGGCATCAGTTTTTGTTCCCGGGGACCATGGGTCTACCTTCGGGGGAAATCCGGTAGCCTGTGCCGCCGCTTATGCCACACTAAAGTTTATTATTGAGCATGATATTGCCGGGAATGCTAAAAATGTCGGCGACTATTTTATGGTGGGGTTAAAGAAGCTAAAGCAGAAATATCCCTTTATCGCCGACGTCCGTGGTTTAGGACTTTTGCTGGCGATGGAATTCAGCAGTAACATTGCCCAGTCAGTATTGCTGGATTGTCTGGAGATGGGACTCCTGGTGAATCAGCTCAAGCCCAATACCCTCCGCTTTATCCCCCCGCTCATTATTAGCAATGGTGAGGTTGACGAGGCGGTGGATATTCTGGATAAAGCTTTAGCTGCGGTGGCTCATTAAAAAATAGAATAGCCCTTGGAGTAGACCTTATTACCGGCATAAAGAAGGTAGAAAATCAAGAAGAAAAAGAAGATAAGTAAATACGAAAAAAAGAAACAGAAACCCTGCTTAACCCATACATG
>JACQOL010000165.1 GCA_016202555.1 Chloroflexota bacterium
AAAGGGAATGACATCATTTGAACGCATCAATAAACAGCGCTTAGAAAAGCTGGAGCGGATTCGGGCTGCCGGAATAAAGCCCTACCCGAATAGCTTTCAGCGCAGTCACACCACTGAGCAAGTCGTTACATGGGTCAACGAGAATCTTCCTGTCAGTAAAGAGGTTACACAGGCAACTATTTCGATAAGAAACTTGATAGATGACACTCCAGAAGTTACTGTTGCTGGTCGGATTACTGCTAGGCGGAAAATGGGTAAGCTCTCCTTCCTTGACCTGCGCGATGGCTCGGGCAAAATTCAACTTATGGTTGGCAACAAGTTTAATCCTAAAGGGAATGAGCTACTTAATAAGCTATTTAATGAGATTGACATCGGCGATATTCTGGGGATAATCGGACGACCCTTCCGAACAAGGACCAACGAGCCGACCATTTCTGTATATGAGATTACCCTTCTTGCGAAGTCTCTGGAGCCTTTACCGGAAAAGTGGCACGGGCTGAGCGATGTTGAGACCAGATACCGTCAGCGCTACCTCGACCTCATCAGCAATCCAGAGGTTCATCAGACCTTTAAGCTCCGCAGCTTAGTCATCGCTGCCATACGGCAGTTCCTCAACGAGCGAGGATTTATCGAGGTGGAAACGCCGACTCTGCAACCTTCGGCAGGGGGGGCTCTAGCCCGACCGTTTATTACTCATCATCACGCCCTCGACCAGAATTTTTATCTGCGCATCGCTACCGAACTTCATCTTAAGAGGCTCATTGTCGGTGGCTTTGATAAGGTCTACGAACTGGGTAAGACTTTTCGTAATGAGGGCATCAATACCCAGCACAACCCTGAGTTCACCGAGATGGAAAGCTACGAAGCCTATGCCGATTACAATGATGTCATGAAAATGGTCGAGGAAATGGTGGCTAAGGTTTGCCAGCAGGTCCTCGGCACACTTGAGGTCAAGTATGGTGAAAATATAATTAACTTTAAGCCGCCCTGGAAGCGCCTTAGCTTACGTGAGGCAATTCTGGAATACAGCGGTATTGACTTTGTTAAATTCCCCACCGCCCTCGGACTGCGAGAAAAGATGAGCATGATGAAAATCGAAGCTGACCCCCAGAAAAACTGGGCAAAACTGGTTGACGAGCTCCTCTCTACCATTGTAATGCCTAAAATTATTCAGCCGACCTTCATTATGGACTACCCGGTCTCGATGTCGCCGCTGGCAAAGTCCAAGCCGGGTGAGGAACGGGTGGTCGAGCGCTTTCAGTCCTTTGCCGGCGGTATTGAGTTTGGCAATGCTTACAGCGAGCTTAACGACCCCATTGAACAGAGAAAACGTTTTGAAGAACAAATAAAAGAACGCCAGTCCGAAGGCGAAGAACGCTGGGCGATTGACGAAGACTATTTGCTAGCACTGGAGTACGGCATGCCCCCCACCGGCGGGCTGGGCATCGGCATTGACCGCCTGGTGATGCTCCTCACCAACCAGCAGTCAATCCGAGAGGTAATCCTGTTCCCACAGCTGAAGGAAAAGGGGTAAGGAGGCTAAATAATGCGTTTCTTAGCGCGTCATTGGAGTGAGATATTATTCTCAGGAATGGCAATTCTATTAGGAATTGCTGGTCTAATTATAGCTATTATAGGCTTAAATATTAGTAACGAGTCGGACAAAACATTAAAAGATACTAATGATACATTGAACTTAACGAGCAAAACATTGCAGGATGTAAGCACAACTCAGCAGGAAAGAAGTAAAGTATTGCAGGATGTAAACAAAACTATGCCGGAAACAAACAAAACATTACAGGATGTAAACAAAACTATGAAGGAAACAAATGAAACATTACGGGATGTAAACACTCTACTCAATACACTCGAGACCAGAACACAAAATGCGGAAGAAACGTCCATATCCATTTGGTACTCATGGAACCTTTTGTCAGTAACAAACATTGATTTCATTAAGGAGAGACAGGTACAAGCTGCTCATACTACACCACCCTATGTAGAACAATTGACTTCTACCGAATTCAAAACGACACTTGAAGGGAGAGGCTTACTAACCCCCGAGCAAATACAAAAGATCATAGGTCTAATAGAGAAAGATAAAAATACAAGCGAAAGCCAAGTAATCCTCTCGCTTGGCATTGATAAACTCAACCTCCAAGCCAAGACACATAACGTATCAATTGATGTAATCATCGGAGTTGTTGCTTCCTATACTCAGGAACAAAAGCATAAAACTCCATAGTGTAAAATTACCTGACAAACATAATGGAGAGTTAGAAGAGGGGCGAAGCCTCTCTTCTAAAATGTCATTGCGAGGAGTCGTCACGTCATTCCAGCGAAGGCTGGAATCCAGGGTAAAGGAAGTTGAGTCTGGATTCTGGCTTTCGCCAGAATGACAACAGCGTCTAAACGGAACAGGGTTAGTAGTGTATAATGATTTATTGAGATTGTCACGTCCCGATTTATCGAGACTCGCAATGACAGGTAAAGGAGGAAAGCTATGCTTGACCTGAAGTTTATCCGCGAAAATATAGAACTGGTGCAGACAGCCATCGCCAACCGCCAGGACACCGCCCCGCTGGATGAAATCCTGGAGCTTGATACTGAGCGCCGTAAGAAGACACTGGAACTGGAAGACCTGAGGCATACCCGCAAAGAAGTCTCCCGCGAGAAGAAAAAAGCAATTGCCGAAGAGGGGCGTGACCTACGTATCATGATAAGAGGGCTGGAGGAAGAGGTCAGAAGCCTGGATGACCAGCTTAAAGAACTGCTCCTCAAAATCCCCAATCTCCCCCACCCCTCAGTCCCCCTGGGCAAAAGCGAAGAGGATAATATCGTGCTCCGCTCGTGGGGAGAGCCGAAGAGCTTTGATTTCCCACCCGCCCCCCACTGGACGCTGGGGGAATCCCTGGACATTATTGATTTTGAGAGGGGAGTCAAGCTATCCGGCAGTCGCTTCTATGTGCTCAAAGGATTGGGCGCCCGCCTGCAAAGAGCCCTTATTGCCTTTATGCTTGACCTCCACACCAGCCGGCACGGCTACCAGGAGATATACCCGCCGTTTATGGTCAAGAAAGAATGTATGGTGGGTTCGGGTCAATTACCTAAATTTGCTGATAATCTGTATCACGATGCCGAAGAAGACTTCTGGTTTGTGCCGACGGCTGAGGTGCCGGTGACCAACCTCCACCGTGATGAAATTATCGCCCCCGGGCTTTTACCTATCTATTATGTCGCCTACACCGCCTGTTTCCGCCGCGAAAAAATGTCGGCTGGGAAGGATACCCGGGGCATCAAACGAGGACACCAGTTTGATAAAGTCGAGCTATTCAAATTCGTTGAACCATCCACGTCTGAGGTGGAGCTGGAGAAAATGGTCAACGATGCTGAAACAGTCTGCCAGAAACTAGGGCTACCCTACCGGGTGAAGCAGCTTTGCACGGCCGATTTAGGCTTCGCCGCCACCAAGACTTATGACCTTGAAACCTGGGCGCCGGGTTGTCAGGAATGGCTGGAGGTAAGCTCCTGTTCAAATTGCGGTGACTTTCAAGCCCGCCGGGCAAACATCCGCTACCGCCCCTCCCCCAGCGACCGACCTCAGTTCGTCCACACCCTAAATGGCTCCGGATTAGCCCTACCCAGAGTGATGATTGCCATAATGGAAAACTATCAGCAAGCCGATGGCAGTATCCTGGTCCCAGAAGTTTTGCAACCCTTTGTCGGGCAAAAGATAATTACCCCATCCTGAGAAACTGCCAGTGCTGTCTACGATACAATGTGAACAAAGAATACACTAAAGTCCTCTGTATCAGGAGCTAATCGCATTATGACAGACAAAATGACCCACTGGGAACGTATCCGGGCAACATTACGGGGACAGGAAAACGACCGGGTGGCCGTCAGTATGTGGCGCCATTTTTATGGGAGTGAGACTTCAGCCCAGTCGCTAGCTGAAGCAATGCTCGCTTTTCAAAGCAAGTTCGACTGGGACTTTGTGAAAGTCAATCCCCGTGCTTCCTACCATGGTGAAGGCTGGGGGTTAGGTGTAAAGTATGAAAGTAACCGTGAGCCAAAAGTGGTGCAAACCCCAATCAAGGAACCCGATGACTGGTTGAAGTTAGAAGTGCTGCCCCTTGACCGGGGCGTGTTGCTAGAACACCTTGAGGCTCTAAAACTAATTGCCAAAGGGCTAAATAGAGAAGTGCCCTTCCTGATGACGGTGTTTACTCCGCTTTCCATTGCCGCCGATTTAGCTCCTTCTGAGGAAATCTTCTTACAGTACTTACGGCAGCACACCGATAAAGTCCGCTATGCCCTTGATGTGATAACGGAGACGTTCATTCGGTTCACTAGAGCCTGCTTTGACCGGGGAACAAGCGGTCTCTTTTATGCGACTACTTCCTGGGCAACCTCTGACCGCATGACCTCCGAAGAATACCTTGCATTAGCTCGCCCGTACGACCTGAAGATACTTAACGCACTACCTCCGGCCGAATTTAACATCCTCCACGTTTGCAAGCAGCATAACTTCCTTCGCTTTTTGCAGGATTACCCAGTGCAGGCTTTCAATTGGGATGCGCGAGGGTCAGGTAATCCTTCTCTCGCCGAAGGTAGGAGTATGGTTAAGGGAAAGGTTGTCATTGGTGGGATAAGGCACGGCAAAGACTTGGTTGAGGCCAAACCACAGCAGCTGACTGACGAGGTATCTGAACTGAGGTCAAGCATGGGCCAGAATGGCTGGATGTTGAGTGCTGGTTGTACCTTCATGCCAGAAACACCCGAAATTAACTTATTAACTATCCGTAAAGCAGTGGAGAAGAAACCTGCTTCCCCGTAAATCGGTGGAACATGTTGAAGTTGTCAGTCCAGTAACATTACAAATCCACTTATGGCCAAAGGGATACTAACCTGCCATCAAAGCACCAGCCGGAAGGTCTTCTCAAAAGCTTTACCTGTTGAACGGAATGGTGTGCCACAATGTACAATACACAGAACTCAAACGTTTGAATTAGTATTTAAATTAGTGGATAATTTACTTAATACCACAAACAAACCGTGAGCTCCATGAAAAGGAAGTTTTGGTCACTCGGCTCGGTACTAGCGCTGGTAATTATTGTTCTCAGTTTGCCAGCACTGGTATATCTCATTTTTCAGCAAGACTTTGGAGACAAGTCTCCGCCTTTTAATGAGTTGAAGATAATGTCGGGTCAGGTGGAGAACGTAGAGTTAGTTGATAAATATAACTCGAATGACAACATTTACGACCAAGACGTTTACATTAAGTTACGGTGGTTACCCACTCGATTCGTATACGGAGAACCATATGAATTGGAAGTGTACCAAGCATTGAAGGAGCAGGGCTCTTTCCAGCTTTGGGTCGGACGAGGTGAGGTCTGGCAAGTAGCAGTAGATGGCATAGTAATTAGCTCCTACCAATCCCGAGTTGCCTTAGGAAAATCTAATGCAATGGTGGGAAAGATTTTCGTTTCATGTTTCATAGGTTTCTTTCTGGCAGTGTTTCCGGGTATTTATCTATACTTGAGATTTAAGAAGACCCGTGGTCCCGAGTATTCGATGTTTCAATCGCACCTTAAGCGGAGCAGGTAACCGAGCAAATGAGGAATTCAATCAAGCTTTGTGCACCTTTATAGCACAAAAAGTTCACAAAAAGTAAACTGGGCGGTGGTGTACAATAGACAGAACCAGGACATTTGAGTTATGCCTTGGACTAAGTAAGAATTAAATAAATGTAACCAGTTCAATGAACGAAAGGTTTAGGTCGGTTATTTTACGGTATGTCCCGGCGGCGAGCTCGCTGATTGTCTGTGCCTTGTTTCTTTTCTTTGGCTTGAGAAATTACGTAACTGAAACTGAGATACTTAATCATGGTTCACGCGCCACAGGAATAATCGTGAACAAGCAAGTTGTCGCCAATGTTGCCAGTGGTAGTAATGAATATATGGTCACATACAATTTCTCTCCGCGCAATGGAGAATTGCTAACTAATAAAGTCAACATCCCCTGGTCATTGTGGAAAGAACTTCAAATTGGTACTTCGATAGAAGTTGCGTTCGATCCAACGTACCCCGCTAAGAACTTCCCCGTTTACGCCGGGATCGCTGAGGATGTGGTCGGGAGTTTAATTATATCTGTAATTTTTACGGTAGTTTTTCCGGTAGTTATATTTTACGTTCTTAGAATATTAAGGTTGAAACGGACAGAACTTTAATGACAGGGTAAGGCAATAAGTTCACAAGAAGGAAACTGGGCGGTATACGGCTCGAACGTACGACCTCTGCGATGTCAACGCAGTGCTCTAACCAGCTGAGCTAACCGCCC
>JACQOL010000166.1 GCA_016202555.1 Chloroflexota bacterium
CACACTACTCTGGGTGAACGACAGGTAGGTGACCTGGTTAATCTAGAGGTAGATATTATGTCTAAATATGTCAAACAATTTAGCCAGGCTCGCCATAGCGGTGTAACCATTGATTTCTTACAGGGGCATGGCTTTTTGGTGGGTTAATCTGTTATCGATTGGGGGTGAATATGGGTTTAGATAGTATTGCTGAAGCGATTAAGGATATAAAGGTGGGTAAGTTCGTTATCATCGTTGATGATGAAGATAGAGAGAATGAAGGCGACCTTGTTCTGGCGGCGGAGAAGATTACCCCGGAAGCAATTAACTTTATGGCTTTACATGCCAGGGGATTGATTTGTATGCCGGTTACCGGCCAGCGACTGGACGAATTAAAGATTCCATTGATGGTGACTGATAATACCTCAAAACATTCGACGGCTTTTACGGTGTCTGTTGAGGCTAGACACCGGGTGAGCACCGGTATTTCCGCTGCCGATAGAGCTGAGACAGTAAAAGTAATAATTAACCCGGCGACTAAGCCTGAGGATTTAGTTCAGCCGGGACATATGTTTCCCTTGCGGGCCAGGGAGGGTGGTGTTTTAGTAAGAGCTGGGCACACCGAGGCGATTGTTGACTTAGCTAAGCTGGCTGGTCTTTATCCTGCCGGGGTTATCTGCGAGATTATGAATGAGGACGGCACGATGGCTCGGTTACCTCAGCTAATGGTAATGGCGAAGAAGTTCGGCTTTAAGGTTGTCAGTGTTGCTGACCTTATTGCTTACCGCTGGCGCTATGACAAGCTGGTCTGCCGGGTAACCGAGGCTAAGTTGCCTACCCGCTACGGTGAGTTTAAGGCGATTGCCTATAAAAGTAGTTTTAATCCTGAGGAACATCTGGCTCTGGTGATGGGGAATATTACTACCGGGAAGCCGGTGTTAGTCCGGGTGCACAGTGAGTGCCTTACTGGCGATGTTTTTGGTAGCCTCCGTTGTGATTGCGGTGAGCAGGTGACGCTGGCGATGCAGAGTATCGCTAAAGAAGGCAGCGGCGTTTTACTCTATATGCGGCAGGAAGGGCGGGGCATCGGCTTCCATAACAAGCTTCGTGCTTATGCCCTTCAGGATAAGGGAATGGATACTGTCGAAGCTAATCTGTCTTTAGGCTTTGCTCCCGACCTGCGGGATTACGGTATTGGTGCTCAAATTCTGGCTGACCTGGGTTTGCACGAAATTCGCATGCTGACTAATAATCCTAAAAAGGTGATTGGTCTGGAAGGTTACGGGCTAAAGGTAGTGGAAACTGTGCCGATTATTATTCCTCCCAACCCCTATAACCTCAATTACCTGAAGACAAAACAGAAGAAATTCGGACATCTGTTAGCAATACCGGATGCGGATGATAAATAGCTCCAAAAATCTGATAAAATTTAAGGAGGAAGTAATGAGTCAGTTTGAAGGTATGCTACTGGGTAAGGGACTAAAATTCGGGGTGGTTGCCTCTCGTTTTAATGAGTTTATTACCAAGAAACTGCTTGAGGGTGCCCAGGACGCCCTACTTCGTCACGGTGTTAGTGAGGATGATATCGACATCGCCTGGGTGCCCGGTTCATTTGAGATTCCGCTAGTCGCCAAGAAATTAGCCGAGACCAAGAGGTATGATGCTGTTGTCTGTCTGGGGACGCTGATTCGTGGGGCAACGCCGCACTTTGAATATATTGCCGCTGAGGTAACCAAGGGTATTGCTCTGATTGCTTTGGAGACCGGGCTGCCGGTTAGCTATGGTATCATCACGGCTGACACCCTGGAGCAGGCTATTGAGCGGGCAGGAACTAAGTCCGGGAATAAAGGCTTTGATGCGGCAGTTGGTGCTATAGAAATGGCCAACCTGCTGAAGAATATCGGCTAGTTAGTAGAAGAATTACGGAAAAACACTTGTTCCTTGCAGAACCAAAGTTGCGAGTAGCAACGGTTCATATTTACTAGACAGCTCCGCGGATTTACAGGTCGCCTTTAGGCTGAGTTAAGGGATGTGACGAATAATCGCTTCAGCCGGTCACCTTATAAACGGTGTCCCCTTTTCTTACCCGGTCAGTAACTTTGATGCCAACAATGTCGCCAGCCTTAGTCGTTTGAACATTGACATTGTTTATCTGTATTGATTCGACGTTAAATGTGATATCAGTGGTATGCCCGACGATATGGATTTTATCACCGACCTTTAGAGATGCGGTGAGTTCGATACCAGCCACCACCGGGTGGGCGAAGAAGTCAGATATCTTGCCGATTTCTATTTCAGGCATTTGATTACCTCCTTTCATTTGATTTTGATAATGTGTTGCGGTGTTATCCTGTTATCTTAGACATAGTATATGTTATCTCGTTTGTTAAATCAAGGTTGTGGAAAAGTATAAATAGTTTCTTAGCGGTGTCTAAAGGGGTGCTAAAAGGGTGCTAAAAGGGAGTTAACTAGATGGAATTTTAATCTTTGACATCGCCTAACCGGTAGCCTATAATGGGTGCGGTTACAATTCGGGAGGAGGTAACCTTGGCCGAGGGAGATAAAGAACAAGCTCTGGCGATTAAACATATCAATGGGCGTCTGGATTTGCTAGACCAGCGTCTGGATAATATCGATTCTACGGTTAGCGCCGTTGCTGAGCGAGTAATGAGCCAGTCCGTCACCATGAATATAACCTGTCCCCATTGTGGCAAGAACATTGAAATTGCTATCGTCAGCAGTAGGAAGCCAGGGCGCTAGTATTGATGAGGCTGAATACATTTCAAGAGCCTGAAGTTAGATATTCTTCAGTTCACCATTTTTCGTCAGTTATTTAATAAGCTAACCGATTGATTATTTAGTAATTATCAGCTAAAGTATTGTCTAATTTAGCCCTAAAAAATAAATAACGGAGGATAGAAATGGCATTTGTGGCAACGATAAATCGAGCTAAATATGATGTCTTTAGGTGGCGACATGAGCTAAGTCTACCTAAGAAGTTAGCTCTAGCACTGGGTATGGTGGCGCTCACGACGCTAGTGGCTCAGGTTAAGTTTCCACTGCCCTGGACTCCGGTGCCGATAACAGGACAAACCTTTGCCGTGCTTCTGGCCGGTGTGCTCCTGGGAAGGTGGTGGGGGGGTATCAGCATGGCGATGTATGCCGGGTTAGGTGCGGTGGGATTGCCTGTGTTTGCCGGGTGGTCAGGTGGTTTTCATGTTATTACCGGGGCTACCGGGGGATATATCATCGGCTTTATTCTGGCGGCCCTTTTTCTGGGTCATTTTACCGATAAGTATGTCCGCTCGCGCAGCTTTCTAAGTATGCTGGTGCTGATGCTCTTTGCTAATTTTGTTCTGATTTATGTGCCGGGCCTCATCGGACTTAAATTATGGCTTGGGACAGTGGGAAAATCAGCTACTAGCTTTGCCGCCCTGCTAGGGATGGGTATGATTCCCTTTATCCCTGGCGATATAACTAAAGCTGTCGCCGCAGCTGCTATCGCCAGAGGAGTAACCCCGAAACAAGCCTATAATGGAGAGGTAGACAAAGATAAATGGGCGAACTGGCGCATCCCCTAGCGCTTCGTGCTCACCACCTGCTGTGCCTGTTGGGTTTTCGAGGCTTGGGCTATAGCCCGGAATTTGTCGAAACGATGGGGAAGGTCGCTAAAGACTTACACCCCAAATCTACCTTTCCAATCACTCTTTTAGCTGAGTGTGATGTTATCTGTGCTTCCTGTCCTCACAATAAAGGTAATCAGTGCCGGAAAAAGGCAAATGCTGAATCAAAGGTGCGAGCTAAAGACCGGGAAGTGTTACGGAGACTCGGTTTTGAGGTTAAGGCAGAAATGCCGGTGGCTGAGGCTTGGGGGAGGATAAAAGAAAGGCTGACTTCAAGTGATATCGCCGAAATCTGCCCGCGTTGTCAGTGGCGAGAGTTAGGCTATTGTGCCGAGGGTTTGGAAAGATTAGTCACTGGTAAATAGAGATAAGGCAGCTTGATTGTGCTCGGGTTATGCGGTAAAATCTACAGATAGGGGGCGGTTAGCTCAGCTGGTTAGAGC
>JACQOL010000168.1 GCA_016202555.1 Chloroflexota bacterium
ATGACCAACAAGGAGAGGGTGGAGGCATTACTGAGGAGAGAAAAGCCTGACCGGGTGCCTTTCTCGCCGGGCGGCGGGGACTTTGCGATGCTCTATAGTGGATTCCCTCTTTCCGATGCATTCACTAAACCATCAAAGGTGGTGTATGAAGCCGAGAAGAAAGCCTGTCACGATTTTGACTGGGTCTTTATTCCGAATTTTCGTGCTCGTCAGAACCGGGGGCAGTTCGGTGGTGAAGTTAAGCTGTCCACCAATAAATATGCCTGGTCGCCAACAGTAAGCAAGTATGCGGCAGAAACCCCGGAAGAAGTGATGGCACTGAAAGTACCCGATGTCAAAGCTCTCTACTCTCCCGAGGAGATAGCTTTCAAGAAACAATCTTTCCAGGACAAAGATGAAAACAAACCATTTAACATCTCTATTGGTGCGATTAGTGTAATCAATATTGCTGCTGGTATCGCTGGCTATGACAAGCTATGCAAATGGATGCTCCAGAAGCCTGAAATCGCCCACCGCTTGATTCGCTTGGCGGCTGACTATCAAATTGCGGTCGCTCAATACGGTAAGGATATCTTTGGTGTTGACCGGGTGTTGATTAATGGGGCGAATGCGGCAGCCTCTAACCAACTAATCTCACCAAAACACTTTGAGCAGTTTTGTTTGCCTTATTTGAAAGAGGTTCATGAAAAGATATTGGCGATGGGCTTTAAGCACCTCCGTACTCACCCCTGTGGTGAACAGAACCTGAATCTGCCCTACTGGCAACAGATTCCGATGGGTGACCCGGGCATTATCCACGTTGGTAACGAGATTGACCTGGAAACGGTGGCCAACTATTTCCCCAACGATATTATCGAGGGTAATCTAGATACGACTATTATTCAGATTGGCACTCCGGAGGAGGTCTATCAAGCGTCAAGAAAGGTAATTGAACAAGGTAAAAGCTTAGCTAATGGCTTTATCCTCCGCCAAGCCTGTACCTTCCCAGCCCGAGCCAGTGTTGAGAATGTAAGGGCAATCACCAGAGCTCTTAATGACTTTGGTTGGTATGATTAGAATTATAAAATTAGGAGAATAAAAGGAGGGTAACAAAATGAAGCGAAAAATAGTCTGGTTGGTAGTCAGTTGCCTGATGGTGCTGGCGCTACTGGCAGCATCCTGTGCTAAGGCTGAAGTCCCAGCGGCGAAAGAAGCGGCACCAGCTACTAAAGAAGCAGCACCAGCCACTAAAGAAGTAACGCCAGCGGTGAAAGAGACGACTCCAGCGGCTGCCGAAACCCCGAAATACGGGGGACAACTGATTCTTGTTCGTAATGGTAACATTTTAAACTGGGACGAGACAATCCAGCCGAACTGGACGCTCAGCCGTAACATGGGGTGGACGAATCTAAACCTAATCATTGGCGACTGGACAAAGGGACCAGCGGGCACTAATGAATATGACTGGAAAGCCGGTAATTTAGCCCATCCGGGGAACCAGGTTGGGCAGCTGGCGGAGAGCTGGGAGTTCCCCGATGACACGACCATTATCTTCCACATTCGGAAAGGGGTGCACTGGGCACTTGACCCGAATAACGCCGCCAGCCGCCTGGTTGGCGGGCGCGAGTTCACCGCCGATGATGTCGTCTTTAACGAGAAGCGCATCCTCTGGGACCCGAAGACGGAGCTCTACCAGACGGCCGGGGATGCCCGACCGTTGGATGTCGTTGCCACCGATAAATACACGGTGAAGGTCAAGACGCCCAAGGGATTTCAGGGGATGACCTGGGAGTATACCGGGGCCTGTATCGCCATGATGGCCCCAGAAGTGGCGGCGAAATATGGCGACTATCAGAAGTGGGAAAATAATGTTGGACAAGGTCCATTTATCCTCAAGGATTTTGTCAATATGAGCTCAGCCACCTGGGAACGAAATCCCAGCTACTACGAGACGGACCCCGTTGGTCCCGGTAAGGGCAACCAGCTACCCTATATTGATAGCGCCAAATATCTCATCATTCCCGACCTATCGACCCGCATGGCGGCACTACGCACCGGTAAGGTTGATTATGACAGCGGCTTTGGGCCGATAGATGCCCAACAGATAATCAAGACGGCGCCACAAGTAAAGTATGCCTCAGGCTGGGGTGGCTTTAAACTGTGGTCGCTGCGGCTGGACAACCTCAAGCCGGGGCTGCCCTGGGCGGGAGACGTACCCTACGTGCCCCCGAACCCGAGTGTTGCTGATGCCAATGCCCTCAAGGTACGGCGGGCACTGAATCTGGCCGTGAATAACCCGGAGATGCTCCAGACCCTGTTCGCTGGACAGGGTTCTACCCTCAGTTTTAAGATAATCCCTGATGAGAAGAACTATGCGGGGGTCTATACCCCGCTTGACCAGCTTCCTCAGGACAGCCGAGAGCTGTTTGAGTATCACCCTGACAAAGCCAAGCAGTTACTGACCGAGGCGGGCTACCCTAATGGCTTCAAAGCTAGTGTCATTTACGACACTGGTACCGCCGAATATGCTGACGTTACTGCGATGATTAAAAACTACTGGGCAAAGATTAGTGTTGACGTCACGCTTCAGCCGACCACCAGTGCCATTTACGCCAATATCTGGCTGAAACACACCTACGACGAGATGATTCTAATGGGACGGTCATCCTATAACCCGCATGTCCAATATGCCACCTATTCCACTTCTTCTTGGAACCTGAGCCGGGTGAACGACCCGGTAATGGACGCTTACTATTTCAAGATGGCAGAGGCTTACACTGACTGGGAGAAGAAGAAGGTCATCATGAAGGAGATGAACCTCTATGCCATACCCAAAGCCTATTATGTCTATTGGCCAGTAACCTATACCTACCTTTTCTGGCAGCCCTGGCTGAAGAACTTCCATGGTGAGTCATCATTAGGCGTCTTCAAATCAGTGGCGTTGTTTAAGTATACCTGGCTTGACCAGGAGCTAAAGAAGTCGATGGGACACTAAAAGATAGATAGTATCTTGGAGACAGAACCTTAATAAAGAGGTAACGCTCCCCAGTGGGGGGAGCTTCGCTTCAGGAAGCAGGGAATGAGGGCTGTAATGAGCTCGGTTCCCTGCTTCTATTGTCTACTTGTCGGTAAAGTTCAGTGGGCAAACAATACTTCTTGACAAAGAGTATTGCCTGTGGTAGATTGGCTTAAGAAAGTGAGTATAGAGAATATGTTAGCTTATTTTGCTTCTCCAAGATTGTATTTCGCCTACTTTACCTTTACGGGGCGCACCCGGAGTGCTTGGGGGACTTTGGTGTGGAGATGTAGTTAATTAAAGTAACTAATCCGAAGCAGAAAGATTGACAAGGAACCCTCCCAAGCGGAGGGTTCAGCTATTTTAACTACTTACATCATAACCCCAAAATAACACCACGAAAATAAGAGAGAATTCAGTATAATATAAATATTGGAGGATAGGAAAATGATAATAATGAAAACTGATGCCACACAACAAGAAATAGACCATGTCGTCAAGGAAGTCAGGAAATACGGACTGAAAGCCGCTGTCTCCGGCGGAGCCTATCGAACCGTCATCGGGTTAGTCGGCGATGAGAGTAAAATAGACTTTGCCCACTTTGCCACTCTACCCGGGGTAAAGGAGGCGATGATGCTGGAAGCCCCTTATAAGCTAATCAACCGGGAATTTAATAAGCTCTCGGAGACGGGAGAGCAGCGCTTCGTGGTAAAAGTAGGTAATGTAGAGGTCGGTGGTGACGAGCCAGTATACATCGCCGGGCCCTGCGCCGTAGAAAGCAAAACCCAGCTCTTCAGGATTGCCGAAGGAGTTAAAAAGGCCGGGGCTCACATCCTGAGAGGCGGTGTCTTTAAGCCCAGGAGTTCAGTCCACTCCTTCCAGGGGCTGGGGGCGGACGGGATGGAAGAGGCACGAGAAGCTTTAGGCTGGTTGCGTGAAGCGGGTAAGAAGTTTGAAATGACAACGGTAACCGAAATAATGGGAGAAACACAGGTTGACCTGGTGGCCGAATATGTTGATATTCTCCAGATAGGTGCCCGGAATATGTATAACCAGAACTTAATGAGCAAAGTCGCCAGGAAAGGCAAGCCTGTTCTCTACAAGAGACACTTCGGGGCCGGTATCGAGGAATTTTTATCTTTTGCCGAATATCTTGCCGCTGAGGGCAATAAGAACATTATCCTCTGCGAAAGAGGTATCATACCCATTGGCAAGGGCAAAAGCTACACCAGGTATACCTTTGACCTGGGGTCTATCCCGGCCATCCAGAAAGAAACCTTTTTGCCGATAATGGCTGACCCCAGTCACGCCACCGGCCGCCGCGACCTTATTTATACGATGAGTTGTGCCTCCATCGCTGCCGGAGCCTGTGGATTGATGATTGAAGTACACTATAATCCGGCAGAAGCTATGGTCGATGGGCAACAAATGATTACTCCCGATGAACTTAAAGATACCATTGATGCCTGCAATAGAATCCACAAGGTTCTCGGACCAAGACAAAACTAGACTCAGGCAAAAGCAAATGAAAAGAATCAGGGTAAGACTGGGCAGTAATAGCTATAATATCCATATCGGCCCGGGAATACTCGGGCAAATCCCAACCTGGTTAAAACAAATTGGTTTCAGTGATAAACTGGTAGTTATCACCGACCCTACGGTAAGAAACCTTTACGGGAACAGCCTCAAGCAGAGTCTCGCCAGCAACGGCTTTAAGGTAGTCCTCTTAGAGGTGCCTACGGGAGAAGAGCAGAAATCGCTGGAGACAGCCGCCAGACTATACCGGGAGCTAACTGATTTTTATGCCGAAAGAACAACGCCTATCCTTGCCCTGGGTGGAGGGGTTATCGGTGACCTGAGCGGATTTATCGCCGCTACATATCTAAGGGGAGTGCCCTTGATACAAATACCAACCACCCTGCTGGCTCAGCTTGATAGCAGTATTGGTGGTAAGGTAGCCGTTAACCACGGACTGCTGAAAAACAAAATCGGAGCCTTCTACCAGCCAAGATTAGTAATTTCTGACATCACTACCCTGAAAACTCTGCCCGCTAACGAGATTAGTGATGGCCTAGCTGAAGCCATCAAATATGGGGTAATTCGGGACGCCGAGCTTTTCAGCTATATTGAGAGTAATCTCGACCAGATAAAATCGCTTGATGACAAAGTGATGGAAACGATTGTTTTCCGGTCGGCGAAGATTAAAGCCGAAGTAGTGGAAAAAGATGAAAGAGATTTCGGACTGAGACAAATCTTGAACTATGGTCATACCGTCGGGCATGCCATTGAATCAGTCTCCGATTTTAAAGTGTCGCATGGTGAGGCCGTCGCCATCGGGATGCTGGTGGCAGCTAGAATTTCAAACAAGCTGGGCATACTTGACCAGAGTGAAGTGGTCAGGTTAAAAAATATTATCGCCGGCGCCGGTCTGCCGACAGAGCTTCCCAGTCTTGAGACAGAGAAGCTAATCCAAGCTGTAAGACATGATAAAAAAACCTGGCAGGGCAAGACAAAGTTTATCTTACCGAGAACAATAGGTGATGTCTTCATCTCTGACGAGATAAGCCACTCCATAATAGCCAAGGCTCTGGTGGAAGCGAAATGAGAAAAGCAAAAATTTGCGCCGTCATTGTCAATAATGACCCTAAAGCAGTCAAGGAGATTGAGTCGCTAATTGACCTGTTCGAGGTGCGGATAGACCTTATTGGGGATGGCTGGCCAGAACTGGTCAAGCCACTCAAGAAACCCTGGATAGCCTGTAACCGCAGTGCCGATGAGGGTGGTCAATGGCAAGGTAACGAAGCCAGACGAGTCGAGGGACTGCTTCAAGCCGTTGAACTGGGGGCAGATATAGTCGATATTGAGCTCAGGACAAAAAATTTAGACAGGATTATCCAGCTTGTCAAGAAGAAAACAAAATGTCTCCTCTCATTTCATGACCTGGAAAAAACACCACCCCTTGGTGAGATGAAAGAGATAGTGAAAAGGCAACTGAAGTCCGGAGCCGACATCGCCAAGTTAGTTACTACCGCCCGGAACTTTGAAGACAACCTGACTGCCCTCAAGCTTATTACTGAGTTCCCTGAAGCCAAGCTGGTCTCTTTTACCATGGGAACTCAGGGCACAATGAGCCGGATTCTCTGCCCGCTGGTCGGCGGCGATTTCACCTACGCATCGATTGCCGAAGGTAAAGAATCAGCCGCGGGACAGATAACGGTGAGAAATCTGAGACAAATCTACGAAATGGTAAAGGAATGAGAAACATAGTTATCTCGGGCAAGACCAGGCTGTGTGGGTTAATCGGCGACCCGGTAGAGCATACGATGTCACCGGC
>JACQOL010000171.1 GCA_016202555.1 Chloroflexota bacterium
GCCAATAGCTGATTGAGGCTCTCCTCCAATACCGCTTTACTAGGATAAGGTCCGGTCCGTATTTCTCGGATAATACCATCCTTATCAATCATGAAATTGGTGGGAGTAAACTTAATGCCGTAGCTTTTGGTTACCTGCATGTTAACATCAAGAAGCACCGGGAAAGTGTATTTATTTCCCCCCATGAAGTCAGCCAGGTTAGCCGGGGTTTCAGTCGGTCGAGAGCCGATAATATCGATGGTCAGTAAAACCACGCCCTTACTCTGCCACTCATCCGATATTTGCTGTATCAGGGGCCTTTCAGCCTGGCAATGTGGGCACCAAGTTGCCCAGAAGTTAATCAGCACCGGCTTGCCACGGAGGTTACTGAGAGAGACTGGCTGCCCTGCTAGGTTGTTGAGCTGGAAGTTAGGTGCTAGGTTACCTACCTGATTACCCTCGACAGTAGTTGCCGTAGGTGTCTTGGGGGTAGTGGTAGTAGTTACGCTAGGTGCTGGGATAATAGAGTGAACGCCGATAAGACTCTGCAGGGCGGTAAGCGCCGCATCGAAATCAACCGGCTGAGATATCTCCTTAACATATTGAACATATTTCACGGTATTGTTCTGGTCGATGATAAAGATAGCCCGGCTGAGCAGGCGCAACTCTTTAATAAGAACCCCGTAAGAAACTCCGAAAGAGCCATCACGATAATCGGAAAGTACCTCCATACGGGTCACGCCATTAGCACCACAGTAACGGGCTTGAGCAAAAGGCAAATCCATACTTATGGTATAAAAGGCGACATTTTCAAAGGCATTAGCTTCCGCTTCGAATCTTTTTGTTTGCAGGTCGCAGACCGGGGTATCCACAGAGGGCACCACACTTATTAAGCGAACCTTACCCTGACTCTGGGCTAAGCCTACATCGGTAGCGTTTGCCGACAATTCGACACGCGGGTTGGGCAGCGCCAGGCTGAAATCAGGAGCCTTCTGGCCGACTTTCAACTCCGGTCCAAGCAGGGTCAGCGGCTTACCCTCCAATGTGATGGCACCCTTCCTCTCAATAACTCCGCCCGTCTGTCCGCTACAGGCAGAGAGCAGCAAAAGTAGCGAAGCGGCAACTATTACAATACTTACTAATTTCTTCATTTTAGGTATCACTGTGCGTCAAGATGAACTGAGGTAACTCACTCAAATCTTATTGAAGAAATGGGCCGTAAAAACATGACCAGCGTGTCCAACGGGAGCTATTATCATCCTGGTTTTCACGACTTTGCCGGTCTTGATATTCTTCACTCTCACGTCGGTGGCGCTTGCCACCATTTTCTCTGAGGCATTCATATAAGCGTTAATAACGCTTTGTTGGTCTTCTTCCACGACATCCGCGAGCGGCGCCTCTGTATCCGCCCATTCCTTTGCCGACTTATAGCCAAGCAAGTCGGCAAACTTCTTGTTGCAGACCTTATGATTATCGTCAAGATAAATGTAAATCGCCTGCTCGGATTTCGCCAGCACGGGTTTCATTTGTTCCGTAATTCCTTTGACAAGTCCTTCATGGTGCTGTTCTTGCGTCATATTAATACCTCCCTAACATTAACTACGGTTGTAAAGTAATCACATAGAATTCCCCATTTTACAACGCCAAACATAACAAAGTCAAAATCGGGGCGTTCAGGTCTGTGGTTCAAATCAACTCGCCCCGATTCTACCCTTTGAATCATCCTATTTTTTGCTCATTATTATATCATAAGCCAGCCTGAAACTATTCTCCGCAGCTTACCTTTTTGTATTTTGTATGGCAAAAATATCGGAAACCTATTATAATTACTATATAACCAAAAAATGTTGGGGTTTGTTAAGGAGGGAATATGGTCAAGGTCAAGACTTTCGCTAACGAGCTGAAGATTTTTCACACTATGGGTGAACTGAAGGCATTGGATGAGCAGATTAATAAGTTTATTACCGATAACGGTACCAGGAAGATAATCTCGGTCAGTGACACCTGTACCACAGACAGTTCGGGAGCAACCATTGGCATTATCAGGGTACTGGCTTACGAAGAGAGCAAATAGCCGAAAAAGGGGTTACCACGCAAACTGAACCAGAAGCAACAGGCGTTAACCGAAACAGCGAAAGCAGGCGTAGATATCGCTAGCGGCTTCTTCCCAGAACTGTCGTAAAGCTCAGGATTTAGTGAGGGCACTGGACCGCGGAAGCAAAGCCTTACACTAAGGAAGAGAAGCGTTAAGAGAGACAGTAAAACGTAAAACCAGACGCCTGAACAAAGCTTTAACGGCAAGTTAACTTAGAAAGACTCAAACCAATACGTCAAGAAGAGTAAGGGGGCAAGCTCCGATAGCTAGAAAGATGGTTTCCTTTGTAGCTCGTGATAGAAGAGTTTCTTTCGTAGCAAGAGCACCTTCCAGAAAAAGAAAATAATTAACCTATTCTTCCCCCCCTCGTTTCACCTCTTCCCATAGAGCATTTTGCTCAGCAAAAGAAAGGTCAGCAATATTCACCCGGCGCTGGCGGCAGACCTCTTCCACAGCTGAGAAACGGCGGTAAAAATTCTGATTGGCTTCTCTCAACGCCGCCTCAGATTCAAACACCAGCCGCCGGCCAATATTGACCAGGGTAAAGAGTAAATCACCAAACTCCTCAGCTTTCTGCTCCTGACTCTCGGTTTGCTTGAACTCGCCAACCTCCTCAGCCAGCTTATCAATCACACCATCAATATCCGCCCAGTCAAAGCCGACTTGAACTACCCGCTGCTGAATCGCCTGGCTATAAGCCAGAGCGGGCATCTGCCGGGGTAGACTGGCCAGCATTGAGCTACCCCCACGCTCCTCTTGTTTGCTGTGTTCCCAGTTCTTCAGCACTTCCGCAGCATCTTTTACCTTTACTGAGCCGAAGACATGGGGATGGCGCTGAATCAGCTTGCGACTAATGCTCTGCACCACATCGCTTATCTCAAATTCACCGGCTTCACGGGCAATCTGGGCATGAAGCACAATTTGCAGCAACAGGTCGCCCAGTTCTTCACAAAGATTTTCCCCATTCCCGTCATCAAGCACCGCCAGCACCTCGTAGCACTCCTCCAGCAGGTTTCCCCGTAGAGAAGCATGAGTTTGCTCCTTGTCCCAGGGGCAGCCATCAGGGGCTCGCAGCTTAGCGATTATATCTAACAGGGTACTAAACTGGCTCAGATTCTCAAATAAAGACAAAATAACCTCCTTCTAAATAAATTAGAGGATGTTTAACAATGTCATTCTCGGGTCAAGCCCGAGAATCCAGACCGCCAATCCCCCCCTGGATTCCGGCTCCCGTATCAGGTACGGGACAAGCTCCGCCAGAATGACACCCGACCGTTACTAAACAGCCTCAATTATGCTTTTAATTTGATGGTAATACGGCGCCGCTGAACTGCCGCTGCCCCCGTAAAAACTCGGCAGCTGGCATCACCCGCTTTCCTTCTATTTGAACTTTAGAGACGCCCAAAACTCCCTCCCCGGTAGTAATACCAAAGGCAACCACCTCTTCATCCCTAGCCACCACCTGCCCAATTCCAAGACCTTTTCCCCGGGGTAGAGGTACCGCTTCAATAATTTTGAGCTGATTGCCCTGCCAGCGGGTATAGCACCCCGGCCAGGGGTTAAAAGCACGCACCCGCCGCCAGATATCCACCGCCGGGAGCTGCCAATCAATCTCGCCATCTTTCTTAGAAAAACGGCCAGAATAGCTGGCTTCAGCCTCATCCTGCGGCTGGAGGGTAAGCTCACCCCTCACCCAATAAGACAAGACCTCCAGCAACACCTGGGCGGCTATCCGGGATAACTTAGCCGTCAGTGAGCCAGCAGTATCCCTCGCTGAAATAGGAATCTGCGCCCTGGCTAATAGCGGGCCGGTATCTAAACCCTTATCCAGCAGCATCAGGCTAACCCCGCTAAACACACTGCCCGATAGAATGGCGGCGGCTACTGGCGAGGCGCCTCTAAATTTAGGGAGTAAGGAGGGGTGAATGTTAATACA
>JACQOL010000167.1 GCA_016202555.1 Chloroflexota bacterium
ACTTCGATTGCCTCTTTGTTTGATGCCAGGGAAGGGGCAAAGCCACCTTCATCGCCGACACTGGTATTCAGCCCCCTAGTTTTAAGCACTTTTTTCAGGGAGTGATAGACTTCGGTGCCCATTTGCAAAGCCTGTCGAAAGCTGTCGGCTCCGGCCGGTACCACCATAAACTCCTGGAAATCGGTGGAATTGGCGGCGTGTTTCCCCCCGTTCAGGATATTCATCATCGGCACGGGCAGGGTATAAGTTTTGGCTCGGCCGAGGTATTGGTATAGAGGCGTATGAGCCGAGTTGGCGGCGGCGTGAGCTATGGCCAGTGATGTTCCCAAAATGGCATTGGCGCCGAGGCGTGATTTATTGGCCGTGCCATCAAGCTTTATTAACTTCTGGTCAATGGCTGCCTGGTCGGTGGCTGATATACCAACGATGGCGGTGGCGATGTCTTGATTAATATTATTGACAGTATTGAGCACACCTAATCCACCAAATCTGGATTTATCTCCATCGCGGAGTTCTACTGCCTCATACTTGCCGGTGCTGGCTCCGGAAGGGACTGCCGCCCGCCCGATGGTGCCGTCAGCTAGCTTAGCCTCAACCTCTAGCGTCGGGTTGCCCCGGGAATCAAGGATTTCTCTGGCGTTGATACTTTTAATCGTTGCCACTAAGTGATTATATCACCAGAAATTGATGTTAGTAAAGAACTAACCTAGCACCAGTTTATAGGTAATTCCCAGCAAACCTCCGCCCAGGATAAGCCAGGCAGAATTGACTTTCGAGCGGAAAACTAAGAACAAAGCAATGATGGTGAGCAATATGATAAACCAGTCTACCACTCCAACCCGTCCGAGTTGCCAGGTGACGCCCAGCATAAGACCGAGCGAGGCAACATTGACGCCATCCAGGAAGGCGGCCGACCACCATGACTTCCGCAGCCAGGGTAAGATACGGCTGAGCAAAGCCACGAAGAAAAATGAGGGCAGAAGGAAAGCCAGAGTCGCCAGTAGTGCCGAGGGTAACCCCCCCATCAGGTAGCCGATAAAGGTAGCACTACTGGCAACCGGGCCGGGGGTTATCTGCCCTACGGCGATAGCATCCAGAAGCTGCTGATGAGTCAGCCAGCCCAAGCGTATCACAAATTCAGAATTGAAGAAGGCAAGCAGCACATAACCGCTGCCATAAATGACAGAGCCGATTTTAAGCATAGTTAGAAAGAGGGTAATCTGGCTGAATGGTATTACTCCTGCCGAAAGCATCGACAGTGGCACTTTTAATAAAGGCATAACTAACATTGCTGAAGGGCTTGCCTTGAGGAGTTGGCGCCCGCCTTGGAAAAGCAATACTATTCCGGCACCGGCAAAAAGGAGGGCTACCTCATTGAAGCCGAGCAGATAAAAGGTAATCACGGCGATTCCGACCATTGCTGTTAGCCAGCCCTTGACTGCTTTCCTGCCCAAATCCCATAAGGCCTGAATTATGATAGCGATGACGATTGGTTTGACCCCATAGAGTACCCACCCGACCTGAGATAATGAGCCGTAGGCGACATATACCCAGGCTAGAGCTAGAGTTGCCAGCATGGCAGGTAAAATAAATAGTAAGCCGGCGGCAGCATAGCCCAACCACCCCGCCCGCACCAGTCCCAGCCACAATGCCATTTCCGTAGCATTAGGTCCCGGAATAAGGTTGGTTACTCCATTAAAATCGAGGAACTGCTGCTCATCCAGCCAGCGGCGATTCCTTACCGTCTCCCGTTGCATAATGGCGATGTAAGCCGCCGGGCCGCCAAAGGCGGTAGCCCCGATTCTGAGAAAGAGAGCAGCGACTTCTTTGAGGTAGGTTCTTTTTTCCATAGTTTAGCCGGTAACAGAGTTTACCGACCTATTCTAGCATAAGTGACTTCTCTCTTTGCTAAAGGAAGAGGGAAGAAAAAGAAAGAGGGGCGAAAGCCCCTCTTAAACACCCGACTAAAATGCATGGAAGTTCATTAGTAAACCTGATTACGGATTATTAACTACCGAAGCAGCTACGAAAGCGTTATACCCCTGTTGACCACATTCACTACCAATTCGGCATACCACACAATTCCTAAGTTGAAGCCATATTTGCGTGTAATTGTAATATCACCGAGGTCGATGGGCTCTTCTTGGAGATAAGGTTCACCTGAATAAACGCCTAAAAAAGCAAAATGTGATTCCCTATAACCTGTGATTGGTCCATCAGCCACTATTGAGGCGGTGGGTTTTGTGAGGACAATACTCCCAGATGAACCAGGGAAAAGTTTAGCGTCTATGAGAAATTGAGGCTTATTTTTGAAATGCATACCCCATCGAGAGGCAATTATCCCAGATTTCACGATTGGGAAAAGGTTATATGTATCATAGAAACCTATTGGATAGCCGATAATAATGACATCATCAGCCACTTCTACTGGAATATTACAGTTATTAGGCAGGTTATCAACACTAACAGCGGACCAATTCATATAGTTATTTTTGTCACGAATTCGTTTCGTAATCAAATCGCCTATACGTAGAACTGCTATGTCTACAGATGGGTCTGTATCTAACTTGAGCCTCTGTTTAATGTCATCGTGCTTCAATGTGATAGTATCCCACTGCAAACCATTCCCAACGATTTTTCTCATATGGAACGTAATTAAATCAGGAATCGACTCTTTTCCCTCTATTTCTGGAAGAAATACATGACGATTGCTGACTATCCACGTCTCTTTTATTTCCCTCCAATAGTATCCTTTCTTATTGGGGTCTTCGGCTGCTAATTCTTGGTAAAAGAAACCAGTAGCTTGAAGTGATACGTCTCGGACATTAATCTGTAAAGGTGTTGATATGCCATGAAGTGTGTCATCTATATTCACGTTATTTCACCATGTCAATATTAGTCTACGGGTGTATTGCATTGCAAATATGAGATTACTAAAGCGAGAACAGCGAGGGTAAGTCCATTGAGAGGGGCTGGCGCCCCTCT
>JACQOL010000175.1 GCA_016202555.1 Chloroflexota bacterium
GCAAAACACTTAGCCGGGATGACCGTGTCAATTCCAAAGCGGCGAAGATACCGGCCGGACCACCACCCACAATGATAACATCATATTTCTTGACCATCTTATCCAACGATACTATTGTATAATTCATCACTCCAGGCGTCAAGAAAAATTGACATTTGACAATTGAGGAATTATACTTTAGCCGTGAGTAATAATTACAAAAATCATCTGGGCAGAATAATCAAACAGCAAAGACTTTCCTTGCCGATAACGCTGCAGCAATTAGCAACGACATCAGATGTGTCAGCCTCACATCTAGGTCGCATTGAGAGGGGAGAGCGTTTCCCCTCAGCCCACATTCTGCAGAGAATTGCCAAGCCGTTAGGTTTTGAGGAAGATGAGCTTTTCACCTTAGCCGGATACCTATCCCCCCAGCCAACGATAGTGGCTGAGCCGAGTCCGACTTATGGCAGTAAGCGGCTGGACCCTTATGTCGCCAAGGTATTAGCTCAAGAGCCGGTCGAGTTACAGCGTGCTGTCATCGGCATCCTTACCATCTTAAAGAGCATTGCCCGCAGCACCGGACAAGCAAGCGGTGAACAATACAAAAATTAACCGTTCACTGGCGAAATTTTACTCTTCGCTAATAAATAGCAACCCTCTGGATAAAGACGGACGCCAGTCGTAAGAACCTTTAAACACAGCGACTGAGTCCCTAGGTATAAACCGCGATTACCACCGCCTCTTTGGCATTATGCTCATCAAAAAAGGTAACCGCCACCTTTCTGCCCGCCACCATCTCGGCTGAAGGTAGATTTCTCGCCACAGCCACATCTTCCAGGTAGACTTTATAGCTGCTAAACAGTTGAACTGTGGCGGTATAGTTAGCCGAGTTAAAGCTCTTCAATACCCCTTTCTTCAAGCTCATTCCACGCTGACACCTCCTCCAAAAATTTCTAGACTGCCCCCAGCAACAAGCGTTGCTCATATTGGCTGCGGAGAGGGTGATAAATCAGGGTTAGCCCGAGCACCCTCTTTTTCTGAGCACTAAGCCCAGCCCGACTATCAGTGATATCAATGACATCATATAACTGCTGACCACAATTAACCGGAACAAGAATAATGCCGGTAGCTGATTCTATCTCGGCTTCCCGTAGATAGGCATCCCCCCTCTGTCCGGCTTTGGTCACGGTATCCAGATTCAGGTCCTCCAGCTGCTCCAGCCGGTCATAGAGCCCGGCTACCTGACTCCAGGCAAAGGTGTCCTTAAGAATCATCGCATCGGCAACAGGGTCGTAGCCTTCAACCTGAATCCGATTAAGCTCCCAGGCTCCCTCTCGGTAGCTGCCCTCAAATATGGGGTGAGCCTGTCCGTAGGCATAAGCCGAACTGTCAGCGGACTGCGGATTTACCAGATAGGCTTTACCACCTTCAATAAAGAGCACATCAGGGACAAAGGATAGCAATCTTCTGATAATAATATCACCTCGGTTAGTTGGGTGGATGGTAAAATCAGGATAGTAGCCGGTGATAACCGATGACTCGGATTTTACCTCAAGCTTCAAGCCAACCCTGGCGAGGACAAAGGCAAGGATATCTTTGACACTCATCTCACTGGAGCTTTTATTCCAGCGGAACTGGTACCGGGCTTGCCAGTTATTTATCCGCCCCCATCCATCCAGAGAATAAAGAAGAAGGCTAGCCTTACCCCCGACACTGGTATGTTCATAAGCTTCTAAGACAAAGGTTTGCCCTGAGCTAACCTCATTACCCTGAGAGGTAACATAGCCCGGGCTGACCTCTAGCTGGCAGCCAAGCTCAAGCGGTGACGGCAATGAGGCGTAGCATCCATCATCGTTTCGTATTTCAGTGGTCAGCTTTCCCTGGTTCTGCCCGCTCTCTTGTCTCAAAGAAAAGACATCAGCGGTCAAATCAAGGCTCTGTATCGTTAGCGGAGCTCTCCAGACACCATTGGGGGTAGATAACCAGCAATAGCTGCCATAGTGGGCAATGGCTAATCCATATTGAGGACAGATTGAATGGGACTGGTTCACGCCACAGGTTATCCAGAAACTTAGCATCAAGAACAGAGTGAGACCAGAAAGGGCGATTATAGGCTTCGCTGCCACTAAATTTCTCAATATAAAAGCAGCGGTATACATCCGGCTTATCAACAAATATCCTCTGGTATTCAAAATTACCATCCGAAGAGGCTGAGGCGAACTCCTTAAGGGCCGACCAGGTAGCTAAAGAGACATCGCCACCGTCACCATAAATTAAGCTCCACAGCTTAAAGTTACCTGACGAATCTTTACCGGTAACCAGCAGATTCCAGTCGGCATCATAAACAGCGGCCACGCCAGAGAGGTCACCGGTAGTCTTATCCCAGGCAGCCTTAGTCTGCCAGCTACCACCGAGATACTTTTTAACATAGAGAGTCGCCTGGTCAGCCAAGAAAATAGCTAAATCACCATTAGGTTTGTAAGCGGCCGCCAAACCATTGACCGCCGTAGTGGGAGAATAGTCGATAAGCTCCGGGCTGCCCCAGCTAACACCGTAGTCGCTACTCTTCAGGCGACGGACTTCCCGGCTGGTATTTATCCAGAGAATTGAGACCTCAGCACCCAGAGAGGCAGCAGCGACTGCGAGACAGTTATACTGATTGGTGTATGTCCAGTTGCTAAAATCAGATGAAGAACCGGGATTTACCACCCTCTGGCGATAGAGCTTCCGACCATCAGCTGGTGGAGTTACCCTGACTCTGATAAGTGAGCCATCACCGGGCATAGTCAAAGCGTGAAAGTAGTCATCCTCTGTTCCAGTATATAACCTTGTCCAGTCAAGCCTGACCACGCCGGCAATTTTGTTCTTGGCTTCAATTCTAACATAGGGAGTATGGCTGGCTTGCTGCTGAGCAGTAAGCAATGTTGATGATAGACTTCTCACTGTTCTTTTATTCGCCCCCTTGGATTTCTATTCAGCAACCTTATTCTATATTATTGGTTCTGTTTGCTTAGGTTGACTCTCCTTTCTAGTAGACATATAATGCTAACAAATGCCTATCCCTAAAGAATACGCTACAAGTATTGTTTTGTTCGTTGTTGGTATATTCATAATCTTTTGGCAGTTTATTTTCCCCGACCTTATCCCTGACTTGGTTATGGCTTCGATTAAACCTGATAATTTTGTTGGCGTAAATTTTTTATTAGAAGCCTTTCTTCTTCTATATAGACTTAGCGGATTAGCTTCATTTATTACTGGGATTGTTACTGCGTTCTTTACTTACAAAAGCAACCATTAAAAACATTTTTTAATGAGCCAACCCCACTCGACTAGGACTAACGCCCCTCTTGAACGCCCCATTTATTATGGACCATAGTCGGTTGATTTAGAGACTGGTGAATAATAGGGCCGATAAAGGGCACGGATTCTAACCCGCTGCCTTCTCCCCAACCGCTTTAGCTCGGACTGAAAATAGTTGAGCTTCTCCCTGCCCCAGGTAAGAAACTCGGCGGGAGTCAGGCTACCACCAACATTAACCCGGTTGATGGCATATACCGC
>JACQOL010000173.1 GCA_016202555.1 Chloroflexota bacterium
AGCATCCATCTGGTCTTCTAGCTCCGCTACCACCTCTCTCTCGCCAATTACCCAGCCATTCTCACCGTTAAAACCCTCCCACCACCACCCATCCAGAACACTGAGTTGAGGGACGCCGTTTATCGAAGCCTTCATACCGCTGGTACCGCTTGCCTCCTGGAGACGCCGCGGATTATTTAACCAGAGGTCAACTCCGTGAACTAGGTAACGGGCGAGACGCATATCGTAGTCCTCAACAAAGGCGATATGCCCTTGGAACTGGCGGTCTTTAGCCAGATTGTACACCTGTTGGAGGAGGTGTTTGGAAGCAATATCAGCCGGGTGTGATTTACCGGCGAAGATTATTTGTACCGGCCGCTCCCGATTGTTTAATATCCGCTTGAGCCGTTCAATATCATAAAACATCAGCGCCGGCCGCTTATACTCCGCAAATCGACGGACAAAACCGATTGTCATAGTCTCACTACCGAGTAAAGAGCCGGCTGCCACCACTTGTTCTGCAGTTACGCCTTCCCGAGTCCATAATGCTTGAGCGCGCTGTACAATGATATGCACTAGCTTTCGCCTCAGGTTTCGTCTGACTTCACAAAACTCTGCATCCGGAATCTCATCAATGGCATTCCAGACCTCAGGGTCATCATGTCTTTTCAGTGGGACCTGTCCCATATACTTCTCAAGCAGCTGGTATAGCTCCGGCGCCAGCCAGGTGGGGAGATGAATGCCATTGGTAATGTGGGAAATAGGCACCTTACTTTCGCTTACTCCAGGCCACAGGCTATGCCACATCCGCCGGGCCACCTGACTGTGCAGCTGGCTTACACCGCAACTGTGACCAGACATTTTTAATGCTAGCGCCGTCATATTGAAGCTGTCCGGGCCAGAACTATCTGCCTTACCCAGCTCCAAGAAGGTTTCACGGGTGATGCCAAGCGAATCCCAGTAGCCTGCGAAGTATTTTTCGATTAGTTGGGATGAAAAAATATCATTGCCCGCTGGTACCGGCGTATGGGTAGTGAAAACGGAGTTTGCTCTTATACGGTCGACTGCCTCGGTAAAGGAGGCTCCTTTAGCCACCTCTTCTCTTACCCGTTCTAACAACATAAAAGCGGTGTGTCCTTCGTTCGTATGCCATACCGAAGGTGATATACTCAGTGCTTTCATAAGTTGAACGCCCCCCACGCCGAGCAATATTTCTTGTTGCAGACGTTCCTCACGGTCAGCAGTATAAAGCCGAGCTGACAACAGGCGGTTGCTAGGAGAATTCTGGGCGACGCTAGTATCAATCAGGTAGAGTTTGACATGACCTAAAAGGACCTGCCAGGCGCTGAAGAAAAGGGGTTTGCCGGCGAGCTGGATTGACAATAGTGGCTCGTGTCCTTCTGGCCATAGAACCGGGGAGATGGGGGCTGCGTAGAAATCAAGCTGACGGTAGGTTTCTTCCTGCCAGCCATCAGCAGATATGTGCTGCCTGAAATACCCCTGGGGATACATAAAGCCAACACCGACAAAGGGTAGCCCCAGGTTACAGGCCTCCTTGCACATATCTCCTGCCAGAATCCCGAGTCCTCCAGCATATATCGGTAGGGAATTATGCAGGGCAAATTCGGCAGAAAAATAAGCAACGGGACCACGGAGCATGTTCGGGTAGTTCGCGGCAAACCAGGTGTCTTTAACCGATAGGGTCGCATCAAACTCTCTGATAACATCGTCATATAGTTTTAGAAAGCCGGGGTCTCCAGCCGCCTTAGTTAACTTAAGTGGGTCGATGTCACGTAGCAGCTTAACAGGATTCTGACCCGTTGACCTCCACAGGGCATAATCCAGCGAGGCAAATAATCGGCGCGGCTCATCGTGCCAACTCCACCATAAATTACCGGCTAATTCCTGTAGCCTGTAAATACGCTCGGGGAAACTTGATACCATATTTACCTAACATACTAATAAAATAATGACTGTTTGTCTACCTATTGTGAGTTGTAGACGGCTTGAAACAGCTCGGCTTCTTTACTTGGCTTTGGATTAGGTAAGGAGTAATTCGTAGCGCCGGCTACTGGTATTGCTCGCAATGATTTCAGTTGGTCTCTAATCTGCCATGCGGGTCAAGTGGTGGGACTTTCGAAAGCACCTTCTCGCTGATTTCCAACCGGTTCGAATCCTCTTCGCTCCATGTTTACATTTGTCAAACTTTGTCTACGCTTAGTGAACTGAACGTAATCTGCTCAAGATTATTTGATCCGCATCACTTCTGAGATGGTCGTGATATAATACCATTGTGACCCCCCTTAAATCGTGAAACAAGTTGAATACCGTGAAGAGGGTAGCGGGCCGGACACCATATTGCTATTTCACGGTGGTCACATGCGGGCAACTTCTGATTCAGGTGAAGCGTTCTTTGTAGAAAATTGCTATCGAGTTATAATCCCCTCCCGGCCTGGTTACGGCAAAACTCCGCTCACCGCAGGCAGAAGCGCGGCTGATTTTGCTGATATGATGGCAGAATTCATAGCAGACCTCCATTTCAAAACCATTACTGTTGTAGGTAATTCCGGGGGTGGGCCTACGGCATTGCAATTTGCACAACGCCACCCAGAATTACTAAACGCCTTGATCATGCAGTCGGCAGTTGGCCATGATGGATGGCCGGGCGCAAAACTTCACAGGTTATCCCACATCGGGTTTAACCCCATAACCGAGAAATTAACCTGGGCATTCATACATGCGGGATTCACCTTTTTCCCGCAAACCATGCTGAAATTTATGCTTGGCAGCTTATCCACTAAACCACCAGATGAGGCGCTTCATACTATCCGGGATAAGCAAAGAACAGCGATGATACAGGTCTTTAAACAGATGCGCTCAGGTCATGGTTTTTTGAATGATATACATTATCGCATTTGCAATGTAGAAAGCATTAGCGTCCCAACCTTGATACTCCACAGTAAGAATGATGGCAGTGTTGATTTGAGCCATCCGCAATATCTTGCGGAACATATTCAAGGTAGCACTCTTTTCCTGTCAGAAGCAGAAAACCACATGTTCTGGTACAGTGATTATTATTCTGAAATAAGAAATGAGATGAAACGATTTCTTGACTCTCTCGTTTAAGACTAATATTAGGGTAGCTTTCATGATACGCTTCGGCGTTTATCGTTAAGGGCTGAAAGCTGACTCGAACGTCATGGTTCTGTCTATCATCAGGTACCGCCCACCATAACTAGTAGAATTACCCACGGCGACATGAGAGGCAAAACTATTAAGAACCAAAGTAGAGGAAATCGTCGGGTTTAGTGTAGACCTTTGAGATAAGTATCAATCGATGCCGCCGCCCGTTTGCCGGCACCCATAGCACTGATGACGGTAGCGGTACCGGTGACAATATCGCCGCCAGCCCAAACTTTGGGCTTCACTGTCTTACCGGTAGTCTCGTTAGCCGTTACAGTGCCCCATCTGGTAGTTTCCAGCCCCTTGGTAGTCGCGGCAATCAGCGGATTGGGCGTCGTGCCAAGAGCGATTATCACTACATCGACATCAAGGATAAACTCACTTCTGGGTTTAACAATAGGGCGGCGGCGTCCACTTTCATCAGGCTCACCAAGCTCCATTTCGTAGCACTCCATGCCTATCACCCAATTCTGTGCGTTGCCCAGGAACTGCTTAGGGCTAGTTAAGAACTTAAACTGGATGCCCTCTTCTTCAGCGTTTTCCACTTCCTCCTGCCGAGCTGGCATCTCTTCCTTAGAGCGACGGTAGACAACATAGACTTCTTGGGCACCAAACCTGATGGCACACCTCGCTGAATCCATCGCCACATTACCGCCACCAATGACGGCTACCCTTTTCCCCAACCTGAGCGGGGTATCATATTCCGGGAAGAGATAAGCCTTCATCAGATTGACTCGGGTGAGGAATTCATTTGCCGAATAAACACCACCCAGATTTTCACCAGGGATATTCAGAAGCACTGGTAATCCAGCTCCAGTACCCAGAAAAACAGCGTTGTAGCCGTTAGTGAGCAATTCGTCAACAGTGTCAATCTTTCCGATGACCGAGTCCAGTTGAAGTTCGACTCCGAGAGAAGTCACATAATCAATCTCAGCCTGAACAATATCTTTAGGTAACCTGAATTCCGGAATACCATAAACCAATACACCACCGCCGACATGTAATGCCTCGAAAAGGGTAACCTTGTGCCCCATCTTAGCTAAATCAGCAGCGGCGGCTAATCCGGCGGGACCCGAACCAACGACGGCTACTCGTTTACCGGTCGGTGCCAGTGGGGTTGGTGCTGAACTGGAATTCGCTTTCTCTCGTTGCCAGTCAGCTACATACCGCTCCAGGCGGCCAATCGCTACCGGTGCCCCGGGTTTAGCCAGGACACATACCGCTTCGCACTGGGTCTCTTGGGGGCAGACCCGCCCACAGATAGCAGGCAGGCTGTTCTTATCCTTGAGTATCCTCGCTGCCTCTAACATGTTACCTTCAGTAAGGGCCTTGATAAAACCGGGGATATTAATGCCTACTGGACAGCCTTTGATACAAGGGCGTTTAGGACATTGGAGACAGCGGTTGGCTTCAGCTTGAGCCTGCTTAAAATCGTAACCGAGGGCAACCTCATTGAAGTTTCTCCTCCGCACTTTAGGCTCTTGCTTGGGCATTGGTTCTCGTTTTAAGTTAAGTTTGGGCATACATTTTTATCTCAAACATCATCAAGAGAGATACCATGCTGGGACTGCCATTGCTCAAAGGAAATCTTCTCTTCCTCAAGGTAGATGCGTTGGCGAGCCAGCAGTAAGTCCCAATCCACCTGATATCCATCGAATTCAGGCCCATCCATACAGGCAAATTTGGTTACGCCACCAATCGAAACCCGGCAGCAGCCACACATCCCGGTACCCTCAACCATTATTGGATTCAGGCTGACAATAGTTTTTACCCCAAAAGGCTCCGTGGTTTTGGCACAGAATTTCATCATCAGGCTGGGCCCAATAGCAATTACCCGGTCAATCCTCTCATCACTTTCCAGTAGTTCCTTTAGCGGCTCGGTTACTAACCCTTTACGAGCATAAGAGCCATCATTAGTTGTAACTATAAGCTGGTCGCTGACGCTGCGTAGCTGGTCTTCCCAGAAGATTAAATCTTTGTTCCGTGCCCCTAACATAGCAATAACCTTATTCCCCTTCTCCTTCAGGGCGCGGGCAATAGGCATGATTGTCGCCACGGCAAAGCCGCCGGCAACACAGACGACAGTACCGAAGTGCTCGATGTGAGTCGGTAAGCCCAGTGGCCCAACAAAATTAAGCAGGGAATCGCCAGCCTGCAGTAAGGCTAGCCGGTGAGTCGTCGTTCCTACTTCCATAAAAACGATAGTAATACTCCCCTCCTCCTGCTTCCAGTCGGCGATAGTAAGTGGGATGCGCTCGCCTTTCTCATCCACTCTGATAACGACAAACTGTCCTGCCTGGGCTTTCTTCGCCACTTTTGGTGCCTCAATCTTAAAGAGATGGACATTAGGCACCAGGTCTTGTTTAAATAGTATCTTATACAATTACTTCTCTAAAAACAGATTTAAATCAATCTGACCAGCGTCCCCGGAGGATTCGAAGCCACGACCTCCCGTGATTTACTCCTGCCAAGCCGGATGTTCCCCTCAATAACCCCTGATAGCATATTGTATCA
>JACQOL010000172.1 GCA_016202555.1 Chloroflexota bacterium
ATATCCAGGTTATCGCCGTAGTAGAGAACATTAGTATCCATTTGACTAGGATTTTAGACTCTATTATTCTGCCAGTCAACTTTCCCCCTTTGGCAAAGGGGGATTAAGGGGGATTTTAAATCCCTCTCTTTCTCCCTTTACAAAAGGGAGAAGCCCGGTTTCAGAGACTCAAAGCAGAAGTGTCTAGGATAGGGTTAAGGTAGACAATCCCCCAACTATGCTAAAATAAGCAAAGTGTGCTATTTGGGGGGTTCATAAATGATTCCGGTTAAGCTGACTCTACGCAACTTTATGCCCTACCGTGATAATTTGCCGGTACTCAATTTTACCGGTATTCACACTGTCAGCATCTGCGGTGAAAACGGCAGCGGCAAGTCGGCACTGATTGACGCTATGACCTGGGCATTGTGGGGTAAGGCACGGGCCAAAAGTGATGACGACCTGATTCACCTGGGTCAGACGGAAATGGAGGTGGAGTTTGACTTCGCCGTCGGGCAACAGACTTACCGCATCATCCGCAAACACGCCAAGCCCAAAAGGCAGCGGGCATCGGGGCGGACTATTCTGGAATTTCAGGTAGCTAGCGATAATGGCTTCCGACCAATTACCGGCAATACGATTCAGCAGACCCAGCAGGAAATTATCAAGGTGCTGCACATGGACTACCCTACCTTTATTAATAGTTCCCTCCTGCTGCAGGGTCGGGCTGATGAGTTCACTATTGCCAGCCCGGCCCGGCGGAAGCAGGTGCTGGCCGATATACTGGGGCTTTCTTTTTATGACGGGCTTGAGGAGCAAGCCAGGGAACTGGCGAAAGAGCAGGAAGCGGCAAAGGCTCTGGCGGAGAGTGTCATCGGCGATATCAGCGATGAATTAGCCCGGAAGCTAGCCTACGAAGTTGAGCTTGAGCAGGCGCAGAGCAAGCTTGCCTCCTTGGAAAAAGCAATCAAAGAGCAAGAATCCCGGCTGAATGAACTGCGCCAGCAGCAAGAATTGCTGAAAAATAAGCAGTGGCAGCTAGCCCGGCTGGAGGAACAGCTCAAAAAGACCAATGAGGACCTTCAGCGCTGGAATGAGCAGGTTAATCAGCGCCGGCGGATAATCAAGGAATATGAGGAACTAATTGCCCGGCGTGCTGCTATCGAAGAAGGCTACACCCAGTTTGCTGAAGCTAAAAAGCTAAGTGAGGAGCTTAACCAAAAATTAAGACTACTGCTGCGACTGAATGAGCGGAAGAGTCAGTTAGAGATGGCTATCGTTAAATCCTCGCAGGCTTTACTCAGAGACCATACTCTGGCTCAGGACGGAATTAGCAAGCTTGAGCAAAGCTACCAGAAATTACCCCGCCTGCAAAGCGAATTACAGCAGGCGCAGGCTGAATTACGTCAATTAGCAGGGGAAGAAACCGTCCTCAACCAGAAAAGACAGGCCAGTCAGGAACTACATACTCATCTTCGCTCCCTGGAGTCCGGCGAAGCCCGGCTGGAGCAGGAGATAGCCGAAATAGAAGAAAAGTTAGCTCTTCTCTCCACCCATACTGAAGCGAAATGCCCGCTCTGTGAAAGGGAGTTGGAGATGGAAGGACTGAAGCTCATTGAGTCGAAATACACCGCCGAAAAGCAAAACAAATCTGAGGCGCTAAAGTTAAATCAAAGCCAGCTGGAGCAGAGCAAAAAGGAGCTGGATTTACTGGAGAACGAAAAAGCCCAACTGGAAGCCAGGCTAGTCCAGCAGAGAACTTCAGCCCAGACTAAAGCTGACCTGTTTAATCGCGAGGTTACTGAAGCTGAAGAGGCTGGGAACCAGCTGGACGGGGCAAAGAAAAGGCTGGCTGAAATCGAAGAGCGCCTGGCCAGGAAGGATTTTGCCACCAGCGAGCAAGCTGGGTTGAACCAGCTTGAAGATGAATTAGCCCAACTGGCTTACGATTCCCAGTATCACGAGCATGTGCGCCAGCGTCTGACCGACTTAGAACAATATGAAAGTCCCAGGCGGAAGCTTGAAGAAGCTGAAGGGCACATCGGTCAGGAAAAGGAGGTTTTAACTACTGCTGAGCAAGCCGCTCAAGCCCTGCTCATTAGCCTGGAGGCGGATAATCAAAAAAGGCAGGAGTTAGCTGCGGAAATTAGCTCGTTTCCCGAACCGGGTAATGAGCTGGCCCTAGCGGAAACTGAGCACCAGAAGTTGAGCTCAGAGCAAAAACAAGCCCAGGAAATAGTGGGCAGTGTTAAAGAAAAACTACAGCGCTGCGCCGAGCTGGAGATAAGGAAGCAGGAAAAGGAAAAGCAGTTGGCTCAGGCAGCCAGGGAGGCGAAAATTTATCGGGACCTGGGGCAGGCTTTTGGTAAAACAGGCGTTCAAGCCTGGCTGATTGAAATGGCCCTGCCTGAAATTGAAGTTGAAACCAATAAGCTGCTGGGACGGATGACGGACAATAGAATGCATGTCAAAATAGAAACGCAGCGAGAAACTAAGACGGGGGAGCTACGAGAGACCCTGGATATTACTATCGCCGATGAGTTGGGAACCCGCAACTACGAGATGTTCAGCGGTGGGGAAGCCTTCCGTATTAACTTTGCTATCCGTATTGCCCTCTCCAAGCTGCTGGCCAGGCGGGCCGGGGCGCCGCTGCCTACCTTAATTATTGATGAAGGCTTCGGCACTCAGGATGCTACCGGATTGGAGAAGCTAAAGGATGCGATAACCTCCATCCAGGACGACTTTGACAAGATAATTGTCATCACTCATGTTGAAGAACTGAGAGATGCTTTCCCCAACCGCATCGATGTTATTAAAACGGCAGAAGGCTCAACTTTTGAAGTAAGCTGACGCTGATAGCCCCACTCGCTCTAAGCACTTTTATTTATTTCAAGATATTTTGGTAGAGAATACAAAGAGCTTTTCGTCTATCTTGATGCACCGTAAGCCAGTTTATTTGATATTGGATGCTGAACATTTGACATTAAGATAAGATTTTTTTATCATATTAGCTATTACTGATACGCCTGTGAGAATCTGTTTTTCCGTTGCTAGAAAGGAGGGCAGCATGA
>JACQOL010000176.1 GCA_016202555.1 Chloroflexota bacterium
AGTGTGCCATCAAGACTGGCTATCATCTTCTTTCCTTACCACCCGATCCTCTAACTCCCCTTCCCCTTATCAAGGGAAGGGGAAATTAGTGATCTAAGAGGGACGAAGTCCCTCTTCAACTCCCTATAGCTTTTTGCGACTATGTCTTAGTTCGGCTTTCCTCGCTGTCTGGTCAGCAGATTGCTCAGGTGCATCTGGCTGAGGTGGCAGAGAGCTACCGCCAGGGCGTCAGCGGCATCGCTCGGCTGGGGAACCTGAGATAGCCCCAGCTGAAGCTTGACCATCTCCTGAATCTGCTCCTTGGAGCTGGCTCCGTAGTTGCTAACACTCTGCTTTATCTGGGCTGGGGTATATTCGTGGATGGGGATGCCCTGGTTAGCCGCGGCCAGAATGGCTACTGCCTGGGCCTTTCCGATAGCTAGTGCCGACTTTACATTCTTAGCTACAAAAGGTTGCTCGATAGCTACCTCATCCGGCCGGTGATTGGCGATAATTTCTTCTAGCTTGTGGTATAAAAAGCTCAAACGCTCCCCGATTGGGGAGCCGGGTGGGGTGGTTAACGTGCCACAATCAATGAAAGTTGTTTCGTCATTGAGGCTCTCTATCACTCCGTAGCCCATCGCTACTGTGCCCGGGTCAACACCTAAAATTTTCACTAAACTTGCTCTTGATACTTCTCTAAAACAGCATTGGAAAAGTTAACATTACTGAAGACACCCTGGACCTCATCCAGTTCCTCCAGTCTATGGAGGAGTTTTAGTGTTTGTAGTGCCTTGTTTTCATCAAGCTTAAGGGTCGTCTTGGGCGCCATGCATAGCTCCGCCGAGACCATCGGTATCTTGGCTTGCTCCAGGGTATTTCTGACTGCGAAAAGCTCATCGGGTCTGGTGTAAATCTCGATATGGGTATCCTCTGCATTAACATCCTCAGCCCCGGCATCAATAGCCAGCAGTGTCAGCATCTCGGTATCTAAATCATCTGCCTCTATTGTAATCAGTCCTTTCGAGTCAAACAGCCAGGCGACACTACCACTCTCCACCAGGCTACCACCGCTGCGGGAAAAGATATTGCGCACCTCCTGCACGGTCCGGTTACGGTTATCACTTAAAGCCTGTACCAGAATCGCTGTCCCACCCGGTCCGTAGCCTTCAAGGACCATCTCTACCATGGTAGCTCCATCCACCCCACCGCTACCCCGTCTGATTGCCCTCTCGATATTCTCCATCGGCATACTGTTATCACGGGCTTTTTGTATGGCTAAGCGTAAGCGGACATTCCCCTCAGGATTGCTGCCACCCTCCCGTACAGCAACGATAATCTCCCGGGTTAGCTTGGTAAACAGCTGACCTCGCTTGGCGTCAGTTGCCCCCTTCTGATGCTTAATTGTAGACCACTTGGAATGACCAGACATTGTTTACCCCTCTCTTTGACTGACTAATAAGCCCTCTTTTGTGATTGTATCATCAAACCTGCTTGTGGTCAAAAGAAAAACCTTAATTATAATGAGGTTGCCAAATATTCTTAATCATTGTTTTTGGGAGAAGGTTTGGATTATACTTCAAGCTTGAAGATGGTAGAGAAGGTATTGCGTTGAGAATCAGGATTGGAGGTGGTTTGGGTTGGGATGGGAGTATCTGGAACAAGATGCTGTCTGCTAGCCTTGCCCTGGCTGTTCTGGGGGCATTAGCAATGCTGGGTTATACTCTGGTCAGGCCGGGGAGTGGTGAGCGGTTTACCGAGTTTTATCTGTTAGGGTTAAGCGGTAAAGCTACTGACTATCCGGCTTTGCTGAAGGTGGGGGAGGAGGGTAAGGTCGTGGTGGGTATTATCAATCGGGAACAGGAAACAGTAACCTACCGGGTGGAGATAAAAATAGACGGGGTTATCAATAGCCAGGTGGGAGAGCTGACTCTTGAGCCTGATGAGAAGCAGGAGGAGAAAGTCGGTTTTACCCCGAATAGGGTAGGGGATAAGCAAAAGGTAGAATTATTATTGTATAAACAGGGGCAGAGTGAAGTTTATCGCCAGCTCCTCCTCTGGCTGGATGTTCGCTGAAAGCTGGTAAATTGACATCTAAGATTGGCGAGGATTAGAATCAAGGGAAGATGCAGTTATTTGGTACCTCCGGGATACGCAGGGTTGCCGATAAAAACCTGGTGGAGTTGGCTCTGGAGGTTGGTCTGGCAGTAGGTAAGCTTTATGCTAACGTTGTTGTCGGCGCTGATACCAGAACTTCCAGTGATGCGGTTAAATATGCCTTTATTTCGGGACTGCTGACCGCCGGTGCCAGGTCTGCTGATGCCGGAATTATTCCGACGCCAACGCTGGCTCTGGCTGCCCGTGAGTTTCAGGCCGGGGCGATGATTACTGCTTCGCATAACCCCCCGGAATATAACGGCATTAAGCTTTTTAACCCGGATGGAGCTGCCTTTGATGCTGAGCAGCGAGGACAAATTGAAGAGATGATTCTTGGTGACTCTCTTGAGGCGGCACCATGGGGTGAGATGAGGAGCAGCACTGTTTATGATGGAGCTATTGAGAAGCATATCGAGCACATCGTGAAAAATTTCCCGGGTGAGGTATCCCTGATTAAATCAGAGATTAAGGTAGTGGTCGATTGTAGTTGTGGAGCGGCCTCGGTGATTACTCCTTATTTATTAAGAAGACTGGGCTGCGAAGTGACGGAGCTGAATTGTCATCCCACTGGTTTCTTTCCCCATCCCGTTGAGCCAACTGAGGCGAACCTAGGGGACTTGATACGGGTAACCAAGGAATTGGGGGCTGATTTGGGTATTGCCCATGATGGGGATGCTGACCGGATGATGGCGGTGGACAATATGGGCCGGTTTATACCGGGGGATAAGCTGTTAATAATTTTCGCTCAAGCCGCGGCGGCAAAAGAAGTGGTGACGACCATAGATGCTTCGATGGTGATTGATGAGATGGGTTTCAGTGTTACCAGGACTCCGGTTGGCGATAACTATGTCTCTGAGGAGTTGAAGAAGGGTGGTGATTTCGGTGGTGAACCATCAGGAGCCTGGATTTTTCCAGATAACTCGCTGTGTCCCGATGGTATTTATGCGGCGGCACAGCTGCTGGCAATCGTCAGCCGTCAGAAGTTATCGTTATTAGTTGATAGCATACCAGCCTATCCGCTGCTTCGGGGGAGCCTTGCTGGTGATGGGGTAGTGGCATCTGATTGGGAAAAGCGGCTATTAGGTATGAAGCCATTATCGGTAAGTCATATTGATGGTATTAGACTGAATTTTGATGATGGCTGGCTGCTGGTTAGAGCCTCAGGAACTGAGCCAAAGATAAGGGTAACGGCTGAAGCAAAGAGTGAAGCTCAAGTGCATCAGCTCTATGATAGCGGTGTCAGATTAATCAAGGGTGTCTGAGAGAAACTAAGGAGCCATAGTGTGAAGGCAGTAATTCTAGCCGCTGGAGAAGGGAACCGGATGCGTCCCCTCTCCTATACCCGGCCCAAGGTAATGCTACCGATAGCTAATAAGCCGATTCTGGAGCACTTGCTCGTTGAGGTAAAGAAGGCGGGTGTCAGGGAGTTTATTTTCATTGTCGGCTATCGTGATGAGCAGGTGCGCCAGTATTTTGGCAGCGGTGACCGCTGGGGGATGAGTATAGACTATTGTACCCAGCGGAAGCAATTGGGTACGGCTGATGCCATTAGAATGGCTGAGGGGTTGGTCGACGGGAATTTCATGGTGATTAATGGGGATATTATTGTCAGCCAGAAGGATATCCAGAGCCTGATTAATAAGGGAACTAATGCCATGACTGTAATTGAAGTTAAGGAAACCCAGGATTTGGGCCTGGTTGAATTAGACGAGGACAAAGTAGTCCATATTTATGAGAAGGTAGCTAGTCTCTTTTCTAATATAGCAAATGTTGGTCTATATTTGTTCACTCCAGATATATTTGCTGCCATATCCCAGACGCCAAAATCACCCCGGGGAGAGTATGAGATAACCGATTCTTTACAATTGATGATAGACCAGGGGAATCACATTGCCTATCAAAAGATTAGCTACTGGCTCAATCTTAGCTATCCCTGGGACCTCCTGACCGCTAATGAATCTCTGTTGGACGAGGCTGAAGTAGAGAATTTGGGCGAGGTGGAAGATAATGCGGTTATCAAGGGTGCCGTTACTATTGGTAAGGGCACAATAGTGAGGTCAGGCTCTTATATCGTTGGTCCGGCGCTCATCGGGCAGGACTGCGATATTGGCCCCAACTGCTATATCCGCCCCTACACCTCTATTGGAGACGATTGTCATATCGGTAGTGCTGTAGAGGTCAAGAACTCAATAATTATGAATGGTAGTAAAATTCCTCACCATAATTATGTGGGAGATAGTGTTATCGGTGAGGGGTGCAATTTGGGCGCAGGTACCAAGATTGCTAATTTAAAGCTCGACAAAAAGAATATCATGGTGGGTAGTATCGATACTAAACGGCGCAAACTTGGGGCGATAATCGGAGATAATGTTGAAACCGGGATTAATGCCTCGATTAACGTCGGTTGTCTGATTGGCAATAATACCCATATTGGCCCGGGGGCTATCGCCCACGGGATTATTGCCCCCGGTTCCAGAATATTCTAGGTGTAAATTATGAAACAGGCAGTAATTCTAGCCGCTGGTGAAGGGCAAAGACTGAGGCCGTTTACGGTTACTAAGCCTAAGGCAATGCTGACTATTGCCGGTAAGCCGATACTCCAGTATGTAGTTGAGGCATTAGCTCAGAACGGTATCCGCCAAATTGTTATCGTGGTCGGCTATAAAAGGGGGCAGGTGTTTGACTATATGGGTGACGGGGAACGTTTTGGGGTTGACATAACTTATGTGACACAAGAAAAACAATTGGGGACGGCTCATGCTTTGTTGCAGGCTAAAGATGCCGTGGAGAATGAATTTCTGGTTCTGCCTGGCGATAACTTGATTGAAGCTGGTACTATTGCCCGTTTTGTGGCGATGAAGCCCAATGCATTGCTGATAAAAAAGGTTGATAACACAGCCAGATATGGAGTGGTGACTACTGATGACGATGTAGTGAAAGATATTGTGGAAAAGTCGAGAGAGGCTAAAGGTAACCTGATTAATACCAGCATTTACGCCTTTAGCCGGGAGGTCTTTGACTTTATTGAAAATGAGGTAGATATCCCCGATGTTATCAATAAGATGTTAGCCCGGGGTTGTGCGATTGGTGCCCGGGAAACAGATGGCAGCTGGCTTGATGTTGTCTATCCCTGGGACATATTAAGTCTTAACGATGCTGTTCTTGGTCGAATTTTACTCAGTTTAGGAGGCTCTATTG